>JABMMM010000092.1 GCA_013205565.1 Alcaligenaceae bacterium
AGGCATAACTGATCCAACGCATGGCAGCTCAACATCCGTGACGGCGGTTAGTTCACGAGTGACGTAACAAAAAACTCCGAAGATCTGCAACGCAGCGATCTGCCAAATATTCACAAATGCTGTGCCGCTCGCCATCGTATGTCAAGACTTCACCCCTAGGCAGATTAGCTCGCATCGGTTGGTAGACGTCTGCCGAACCGATTCGTCCAGCACCTGGCACCACAACCAAGGTTGGGCATTGTATTTTGTGTACCTGATCTGCCCATTCTTGCGTAGCCATGTGTTCGATAAACCGCCCGATGAAGGGGATGTCATTTTGACTAAGCGCATCAAGAAACTCTTCGGCTTGGGGGCTGCCATGCAGGTGAGGTGGAAAGCGATCGTCGATTGTGTCGGCCAAAAATTGCCGCAAGCCAACTTTCGCAACCATGGGCAACCAAGTCAATGCCTGACTATTTTTTAGCCCTGGCGCTGAGCCGAAAAGCGCAAGAGTTTTGATGCGATTTGGGTGCTGAATCGCCAAATGTTGCCCGACATAGCCTCCTGCAGAGTTTCCAACGAAGTGAACAGACTCTGTCTCGAGATGGTCCATCAGTGCAAGCACATCGTCCACTAACACAGACAAGCTTAGCGGTTGCTCAGCTGGGGGCACGTCGGACCGACCGTGTCCACGCATGTCCATTCTTACAACACGGTAGTCTCGACAAAGAGGTGGAACCCACGAGCGAAATCGTTGTGCGTTAGCCATCGCACCATGAAGCATAAAAATGGTCGCTGGCTTCACCCACGGATCTGTAAAGTCGTCTACGAAGAAATTAAAGTTCAGTCCATTCCGTTGAAACGAGCGATTCACAAGGGCTCCTTAATCTACTTTAATACCGGCGCTTTTAATGACTACACCCCAAGTGTTGATCATCGATGAGATTTGAGCGTCGTGCTCACGCGGCGAGTTACCAATTAAATTTAGGCCTAACTCTCCGGCTCGTTTGACAACCGCTGGATCACGGAGTGCTGTGACAAATGTCTTATTCAAAACTGAAACAACACTATCGGAAGTTTTTGCGGATACATAAATACCCCAATAAGAGTCTGCCTCAACGCCCTTGATTCCACGAGATATAAAGGTCGGCACGGTTGGGACGAGCGTGTTGACGGCGTCACCAGTGATTGCAAGCGCCTTGAGTCCCCCAGTTTGGAGATGTTGTAAGGCTGTCGTTGTTCCTCCGAAATAGAATTGGACTTGTCCACCAAGTAAAGCGTTCATTGCTGGCGTAACGCCTTGAAATGGAATGTGCTCGGCTTTGACGTTAGCCGCGCGCAGGAACATTTCGCCGGCAATATGAGTCGAAGTACCATGCCCCCCCGAACCAAAGTTGTACTTACCAGGATTTTGTTTTAAGAGGATGACGAATTCTTCGATCGTATTTGCTGGAACCGAAGGATGAATCAACAGCATGAGGGGTGCCCGAGCGAGCATCGTCACCCCACGAAAATCTTTAAGCGTGTCGTAAGGCAGTTTTGGCATCAAGCTGTGATTCACTAAAATAGCCAAATCGGTACCAAGCACGGTATAGCCGTCGGCTGCGGCTTGCGCGACTGCATTTGTTCCAATCACGGAGCCGCCGCCAGCGCGATTTTCGATGACGACTTGCTGATTCAATAGTTCACTCGCAGGCTTTTGCAGCAACCGAACCAAAATGTCGGTTGTTCCACCGGCGGTGTATGGAACGATCAAACGCAGTGGACGTTCTGGGTAGTTTTGTGAGTGTGCAGAGCCAATTGCCAAGAGTTGCAACAACATACAGCCTATTATTTTTGAAAGTTGCATAATCGAATCCTAATGTTGGTTACGACAGGGCATTGCGAAAAAATCAAAGACGCTATAAGTTTCGTCTATTTTTTGATATGTTGAAAGCAGAACTTAGGCCACAAAGATGAAAAAGCGTAATCTGTTTACCGAATTGACTGAAGGCTTTGAGGCGCTGTCTGACGCGCGTGCGGGCGAGCAAACCCTAAGTACGCATGCAGTTAACGTCCAGCCCGCGCCGGATATTTCTGCGGTCGAGCGGTTAGCTGCGGTTGGACAGCAGTGTGATAGCGGTTAATCTATCTGTTTCCAATCACTTTCGCGGCGCTGTGCGCCCGCCACAATAGAGCAAAAAACACCATGTCAGATTCTAAAGATTACGTCCCCCCAAAAGTCTGGATCTGGGATCAGCCCAGTGGCGGCGCTTTTGCGAGCATCAATCGTCCGATCGCCGGGCCCACGCACGATAAAACACTGCCAATTGGCAAGCACCCTTTGCAACTCTATTCGTTAGGTACACCCAACGGAGTTAAGGTCACGATTTTGCTTGAAGAGCTGCTGGCGCTTGGGCACAAGGGTGCTGAATACGACGCGTGGTTGATCAACATCCGTGACGGCGATCAGTTTGGTTCAGGGTTTGTTGATGTCAATCCAAACTCAAAAATCCCGGCGCTGTTTGATCGCAGCGGTGCACAACCAGTGCGTGTGTTTGAATCTGGCGCGATCTTGCTTCACTTGGCTGAAAAATTTCAAGCCTTTCTGCCTAAAGACGGCCCAGCACGCACTGAGACGTTGAACTGGTTGTTCTGGCAAATGGGCAGTGCGCCATACTTGGGCGGTGGGTTCGGTCACTTCTACGCTTACGCGCCGGCCAAGTTTGAGTACGCGATTGATCGTTTTTCGATGGAAACCAAACGGCAGCTTGATGTGCTTGAACGTCGCTTGGCTGTCAGCGAATACCTTGGCGGCGACCAATACACGATCGCTGATATTGCGGTGTTTCCGTGGTACGGCGGGCTTGTAAAGGGTTGGCTGTATGGCACAGCGGCCGAGTTTTTGAGCGTGCAAGACTACAAGCATGTTCAGCGCTGGGCCGAAACTGTTTACAGTCGGCCCGCTGTTAAGCGTGGCCGTATGGTTAACCGCATGCAGGGCGAGCTTTCAGAGCAGCTGCGTGAACGTCATGATGCCAGCGATTTTGACACCAAGACGCAAGACAAGATTCAAGCGGCAAGCTAGTTTTCGCGCTCTGGTTCCTTCTGTAGCGGGCAAGTCGTCAAAAAGTTGCGAGCAGACGCCTCGAAACTTGCTCGCAGCTTACGCACACATGGTTAACCCCAAGATGTTTTATTGCTTGATTCCCATACACTGAATCATCAATAAAACGCGGCGTAACTACAAACCTAACCGGAGACATACATGAAAGTCTGGAAGCCTTTGCTCGGTGTCATCTTTACTTCACTACTCGGTTTAACGGCTCAGGCGCAACAAGCGGCGATCACGCTGCACGGTGCGTCTCAATTTGGAGATGACCACGCGTTTACTAAAACTATGGTGCGCTTCGAAGAGCTTGTCAAAAAATACTACGGCAAACCCATTAATTTTGTTCTGCATAAAAACAGCGAACTCGGGCTTGAGAAAGACTACTTTGCGTATATGAATCAAGGCAGGGCTGTTGACTACGCGATTGTCTCGCCCGCCCACATGTCTACCTTCTCAAAGGCAGCGCCTTTTATCGATGCACCGTTTTTGTTTAGTGATCTGGCGCATTGGAATAAAGTGCTTGATCAAGACATACTCAAGCCAATTGCCGATGAAGTCGAGCAAAAAGCCGAGGTTCGTCTGATTGGTTATGCGGGCGGTGGGGTTCGAAACATTTTTTCTAATAAGCCTGCAGGGAATTTAGCTGACCTTAAAAATTTGAAAGTGCGGGTGCAGGGCGCCCCAATCTGGAGTCGTACCTTTACCTCTGTGGGAATGACACCCACGGTGATTGCCTATAACGAGGTGTACAACGCAATCCAGAATGGCGTGATCAATGCGGGCGAAAACGAGGCCGCTGGTGTCGAAGCCATGAAGTTCTATGAGGTTGCCCCCAATATCTTGATGACGCGTCACGCAATTACGATTCGGCCTTTATGTTTCTCGGTCAAGACGCTCAAAAAGCTTCCGCCAGATTTACAAGCTGCGATTATCAAAGCGGGTAAAGAGGCAGGTGCCTATGGCCGCGAAATTGAGTCCTCAGAAGATCAAGGCAAGCTTGACAAATACGCCAAAGAAGGCAAGCTCAAGCAAGTGCCTTTTGCGCAACGTGCCGAGATGCAAAAGCTCGTTGACCCTGTCATGGCAGCCTATGCTAAAGAAGTGGGCGCTGATGCGATTTACGCCAAGATTAATAGTTTGAAATAAACGCTTTGAAATAAATCAGTTCTCACTAAAGCGGGCGGCCCGGTGCAGCCCGCTTTTTTTAATCCCCGAGTGTTTCATGCAAAAAATCCTTAGCTTAATCGACCGTTTGCTCCATTTTTTATTGGGGGCAACGCTGTTGCTTTTGATCGTACCGGTCAGTTTACAAATTTTTTCGCGCTTTACCGAGATCATCCCGCGCTATATGTGGACAGAAGAAATGAGTCGTTTCTTTTTTGTCTGGCTCATTATGCTTGGGGCGACTTTAGGTGTGCGTGAAAGGCTTCACTTTGACGTTGATTTTTTGCCTAAATTATCACCCCGCGCGACCCATATCCTGTTGCGAATCAGTCAAACCGCGATGTTGATTTTCTCGGGGGTGATCGTTTATTGGGGAATCGAATTCACCCAGTTTGGCTGGAACCAGACCTCTGAGCTGGCAGATATGCCGATGTGGTGGCTTTTTATTGCCTGGCCGATTTGCGGCTTTCTGTGGATAGTGTTCATCGTCGATCATATGCTGAGCTCAAGCGAAGCTAGCGAAAGTGCCAACCAAGGATCCGTGATATGACTTCTTCGTTGCTCACGCCCTCGATGGCCGCCCTTGTTTTGTTTGGGAGTTTCTTTTTATTGCTGGCCATTCGCATACCTGTTGCCTTTTCTTTAGGTCTTGCGTGCTTGCCAGTGTTGCTTTTTGAACCGCGGCTATCGCCCATGGTCTTGTTCAACGAAATGTTCAAGTCCTACAACTCGTTCATTTTATTGGCGGTACCCTTTTTTCTGTTGACCGCTAACCTGATGAATAGTGGTGGAATCACAGAGCGGTTGATGCGTTTGTCTCGCGCGTTGGTGGGGCATTTCCCGGGCGGCTTAGCGCAAATCAATGTGATTTTGTCGGTATTTTTTGCGGGCATTTCGGGCTCGTCGACCGCGGATGCCGCCAGTCAGGGCAAGCTCTTTATCGAAGCGCAAGTCAAAGAAGGCTACGACCTATCGTTTTCGATTGCGATTACGGCGGTGTCTGCTGTGCTAGCGGTGATTATCCCACCTTCGATTTTGATGGTGGTGTGGGGCGGAGTCATCTCGACCTCAATTGGTGCGATGTATTTAGCTGGGATTGTGCCTGGCCTGCTGATTGGCTTAGCGCAAATGGCGACCGTACATGCCTACGCTAAAAAGCGTAACTATCCCGTGTATCCGCGCTCTAACTTAACTGAAATTTATAAAGCTGCCTTGATGTCTATTCCTGCGATGCTCACGCCGGTCATCATTGTTGGCGGTATTTTAATGGGCTTGTTCACCGCGACTGAATCGGCTGCCGTCGCGGTGTTGTATGCAGCGGTTTTATCTATGCTGTTCTATCGCGAGATGAACTGGAAAACCTTTATCGCAGCACTGATCGACACTGGCAAGCTGAGTTCAGTCGCTCTGTTCTGTGTGGGGACAGCCTCAGTTTTTGGTTGGCTGTTAGCCTATTACCAAATCCCTAAGGCCTTGCTCTCGAACGTACAAACATGGGGCTTGGGGGTCATTGGCGTGGGCTTGTTGATCGCTGTCGCATTTTTGATTGTGGGCTGTTTTTTGGATGCGATCCCAGCCATTATTATTGTGGGTACGACGCTGCAGCCCCTTGCTGAGTCGGTCGGGATGCACCCGGTTCATTTTGCGATTGTCGGGATCGTCTCACTGGCTTTTGGCCTAATCACGCCGCCTTATGGGATGTGTTTAATGATCTCATGCGCGGTCGCCAAGGTGCCTTTGAGTTTTGCACTCAAAGACACCATGATTATGTTGATTCCGATGTTGGTGGTGTTGCTAGCGATTATTCTCTTTCCGGATATCGTGCTGTTCTTACCACGCCTCGTTTCACCCGAAATGCTGAAGTAGCAAAACGAAACTGGGCTGCGATCCTAGCAGGCAACTAAGCAACCCCAGGTGCCCCAGGTTGCTTAATGGGATCCGCTTCGCTAAACGCAGGTAAGGCAAAGCAGTGCCCGGTACTTGCGAACGCGCAGCACTGTCAACGATTGCGTCATCCATGCACCATTGTGATTCAAGGCAGGCACCGCATGTTGCGGGTTGATGGCCTTGAAGGCCTCACTAAAGTGCTCGACTGAAGGCAGATCAATAATTGTTTCTTGAATGTTTGCCAAGTGTGACAATTGAGCGCACTTGGATACATTCTTGTGCGAGTCGATCGACTAACATAAGTATTATGATTAACATTATTCGCACGACTCTTTTGTTCGCCCCCGCGGTAACAAATCAAACTTATGCCATCGATCTCAGTCAGGCACCCGCGTTCGCAAGGTTGCGCGAGCTGACGCAATTTTTGTTTAAGACCTATCCCGATGATGTCTCAGTCTTGAATGAATTAGCGTATGGTTTTGCCGCCCTCGGCGATTTCATCTCAGTTCACGCCGTGCGTGGGCAACTACAAGCCTTGAACCGACTTGAAGGCCTCGCAGAGTTTGCACGGGTTGATTTTTCGGCTAACTTTTCAGAGAAAGCCAAGAAACGCAAAGTCAGCTCAGCGCATATTGCCGAGCGCTTCGATACCGCTTTAGGCGTCGTTCATCAGCAAGGGTTCACTCCGCTGACAAGCGAATTTGTTTTAGACGAGTGGGACACGACCGCATCCTTACGCTTTGTTGTTGCGGGTACCATCCAACAACGTGGGCATTTGCGAGGGTGCATCGCCGATGCGATCGTGGGGCAGTACGATGATGATTTAGGCGATTTAATTACCTTTGGCGTTACTCCGCCAAGAGAAACGGCCTATGCCGTCTAGCCCGCAAGAGCTTCTGAGCGCGGCCGAGGGCTTGGCGGCAGAATCCGCCGAACCGCTGCTTCGCGCTGCTGTCAGTCGGGCGTACTATTCTGCCTATCATTACGGCAGCGTAGCCGTTCAAAACGAGCTGCCACTCATTAACGCGTTGATTGTTAAGGGTGCCGGCGGTTCGCACGAACAACTCATCGCTAAAATGCTAATGGCGAAGACTCCGCGCTGGACGGGCGCGGCTTATCAACTCAGAGAGCTTAAGTCAGAGCGCGTGACGGCTGATTATCGATTGGATTCTGAGGTCACTCAGGCTGCGGCGCTCGAAGCAATAGAAAGTGCTAAGGTGATTTTTAAAACACTCGCTTGATCCCGAAACGGATGATATTGGCTCTCTGCCACCGTCAGTCAGCCTAAACCCAGCATAGCGTTGTTCAAAGATTTCGGTATGATTGAGCTAAGCAGAGCCTGAGCGTCTCAGGCGCTTCATTGAATAACAATCGCAGTAAGCGCGACTTCACACCTAAGGAAACCATCATGATCCAAATCCATCTTATCCCCGTTGACCGTCTGCGCGAGGCCGTGCGGTATTTGGTCAAGGGTTTCGGCAGCGAACCCAAAGAAATCGAAATGGTGACCGAAAATCTGGTGCAAGCAAACCTAACCGGCCACGACTCGCACGGCGTTGGCATGTTACCGCGCTACGCTGAGTCGTATCTTGAGGGGAGCTTAAAACCTAACGCGCACATCGTGACTCAGATGGACGGTGGCGCGATGGTGAGCATAAACGGGCAAGCTGGTTTTGGTCAGGTCATTGGCCACGAAGCGATGGAGCTGGGCATTACGCGCGCCAAACAACATGGCAGCTGTATTGTGGCCTTAGGCAATTCGCATCATTTGTGCCGGATTGGTGCCTGGGCCGAGATGGCCGTTGCCGAAAATCTGATCTCAATTCACTTTGTGAATGTGATTTCGCCTCCTAAAGTCGCGCCTTGGAATGGCGCCGATGCACGCTTTGGGACTAACCCTTTTTGTGTGGGGATCCCGGTTGCGGGTCAACCCCCCGTGCTGCTCGACTTTGCGACCAGCGTGATTGCGCAGGGTAAGGCGCGTGTGGCCTACAACAAAGGTGAGCAGTTGCCCGCGGGTATGTTGATTGATGATAAAGGTAATCCGACCACCGATCCGGTCTATGTGGTCAAACCTCCTTCAGGCGCTTTGCGTACGTTTGGCGAACACAAAGGTTTTGGTTTGGCACTCATTTGCGAGTTGCTCGGTGGCGCGCTTGCTGGTGGGATGACAACCCATACGCAAGGTGACGGCAGGCGCCGCGCGCTCAATGGGATGTTGACGATTATTTTTGACCCTAAAAAACTGTCAGATGGTTCAGTGTTTGAGCACGAAATGAAAGCCTTTATTGAATGGGTCAAGGCCTCGCCCGCGCAGGCTGGCACCGAAGGCGTGCGAGTGGCTGGCGAACCCGAGCGTCTAACACGCGCTGAGCGCTTGGTTAGCGGCGTGCCGGTGGATGATAATACGTGGCAAGAAATGGTTGCCGCTTGCAGTAAACTCGGTCTCGATGGCGCAACGTTTCAGAAGTTAGCGGGCCTGTAAACCGACGCTGCTAGAGCTTGGCAGCGATGAGAGCAGGCACTGTTTGCGTCGCACAAGCCAGCGCACAAAAAAGCTGTCACAGCAAAAAAAACGTGGGGACAAGATGTTCGGTGGTGCCGCTGATGTTTGAACGCATCTTAAATGTGCTTTGGTGCCTGCTGGGTCTGGCGACCATGGTGAACGCGTGGTCGATGGGTTTAACGGGTAAGTTTGGGCCCGAAAGCGGTTTGTTTCCGTTTATCTGTGGTGCCATCATCACCGCCTGTGGTGTTGGTCTGATTTTCAAAGGCTCAAAAGAGGCGGCGCCCAACCCCGCTTGGCCGCGCGCTGCAGCCTTGGGTCGTATTTTAGGCGTTGTCGCAGGCTTGCTTGCGATGGCGGCCACCTTGCCCTATCTGGGTTTTGCCGTGGCAAGCTCTTTAACTACCTTCGTCTTATTACAAACGGTTGAGCGCTCGCGTTTGCTTGAGTCGTCGATCATTACCGTGGTTTCGGTGGCGGTAGTCATGCTCGTGTTTGGGCGCTTGCTAGGCATGAATTTGCCGCGCGGCCCTTGGGGGTGGTGATGGACGCAATCAATGGCTTGCTGATGGGATTTTCGGTGTTGTTTACTGCCGAAAATCTTTATTTTTGTCTGCTGGGCAGCATTGTTGGCACACTGGTTGGCGTCTTGCCTGGAATTGGCCCACTCGCCGCACTGGCCTTGTTGCTACCCGTGACGTTTCAGATGTCTGCCGTGGCCGGGCTTGGCATGCTTGCCGCCATTTTTTATGGCGCCATGTACGGTGGCTCCACCACTTCGATTTTGGTGAACATCCCGGGCGAGGCGGCGTCGGTCGTGACGGCGTTAGACGGGCACGCCATGGCTAAGCAAGGTCGTGCGGGGGCGGCGCTGGGGATGGCCGCGATTAGCTCGTTTGTGGCCGGAACCTTATCGTTGGTCGCACTGACATTTTTTTCGCCCTTGCTGGCGTCCTTCGCACTTAAATTTGGCCCACCTGAAAACTTTGCGTTGATGGTGTTGGGCCTGGTGTGTACGCTTTATATGATTGGCGGCTCAACACTCAAAGGCGTTCTAATGATCGCGCTAGGGTTCTTGGGCGCGATTGTTGGCATGGATATCGTGAACGGGCAAGATCGCTTTACCTTGGGTACGGTCAATCTGTCTGCAGGCATTGAGATTTTGTCGGTTGTGATTGGTTTATACGGCGTATCTGAAATCCTGATGAACTGCGAAACGATCGCAAAAAATCAGGTGCTCGCTGAAAAAATTAAAGGGCTTTGGCCGACCTTCTCTGATTGGAAAGCTTCATGGAAACCCATGATGCGCGGCAGTTTTTTAGGGTTTTTTCTGGGGCTCGTGCCGGGGGGTGGGCCTGTGACGGCCTCGTTTGTGTCGTACACGCTCGAGCGCCGTGTGGCCAAAGACCCAGAGCGCTTTGGTAAAGGAGCGATCGAAGGCGTGGCGGGCCCTGAGGCGGCAAATAACGCTGCCGTGTCGGGCGGCATGATTCCCTTGTTTACGCTTGGCATCCCCGGCAATGCCGTCACAGCCTTATTACTAGGCGCATTGGTCATGCAAGGCGTGCAGCCGGGCCCAATGTTTATTACCCAACGCCCTGATTTGTTTTGGGGTGTCGTCGCTAGCATGTACGTGGGTAATGTATTCTTATTATTGTTGAACTTACCGCTGGTAGGTTTATGGGTACAGTGTTTGCGCATCCCCTATCGGGTACTGTTTCCGCTGATACTGTTGTTGTCGATTGTGGGCACCTATAGCGCGAATAAAAACATTTTTGATTTATGGGTGATGATTGGCTTTGGCGTGACAGGCTATATATTGCGTAAGTTGCAATACGAGTTTTCGCCATTTTTGATCGCTTTTGTACTGGCGCCAATGCTCGAGCAATCGTTACGACAGTCAATGGTCATGTCGCCAGATGGGCTCATGATTTTTGGGCAACGGCCAATTGCCGCGGCCTTGCTTGTCGGCAGCTTAACTTTGGCAGCCTTGGTATTTTTCAAACGCAAGTCGATACAACCTCACGGAGACTTATAAATGAAAGCAATCTCAACAGTTCTCGCCGGCCTATTGGCGGCACTTAGCTTTGCTGCCTTCGCGCAAACTGACCCTGCGCTGGCAAAGCTCAAGCCCAAAGGATTTCCTGATCAGCCCATCGAATACACCGTGGTGTATCCGGCTGGCGGTGGCATGGATTTGACCGCACGTATTTTGGCAAAGTTTGTTGAAAAAGCGAGCGGCGATAAGGTCTTGGTCAATAACCGTGCTGGCGGTGCTGGTATGGTTGGACACTCGTATCTGGCAACCCAGGCAAAGCCTGACGGCTATACGGTTGGGATCTTAGCGAGTAATTTCTGGGGCGATGCGATTTTGCGTGCACCCGGCAAATGGTCGCTCGCCGATGTCGAGTCAATTGCCTACATTAATAGCGACGCTTTAGCTTGGGTGGCTGGTACAGAGGGCCCTTTTAAGGGCAAGACGGCCAAAGAAATCCTTCAGGCTGCAAAAGATAAACCAGGGACTGTGCGCGCAGCGGTTGTGCCTGGGTCGATGTGGGAATATCTCTTGGATCAGCTCGAAGCACAGACAGGGGCCAAATTTTTACGCGTACCATTTCAAGGCGGCAAGCCTGGCATCGTCGCGTTGATCGGCGGTAACGTTGATGTCGCGCAAGGGTTTTACGGCGAATTTGAAAGTTTCTTACAGGCCAAGCAGCTGACACCGATCGCGGTTGCAAGCGCGGAGCGTGTCTTCAATATGAAAGACGTTCCGACTTTCAACGAAATCTTTGGCGCGAAGAACTTTGTCTGGAACATTATGCGTTTTGCGGTGGTCCCTAAAGGCACTCCCGCCGACCGCAAGGCCTACTTGTCCGCCATGATGCAAACCGCCTTGCAAAATCCTGAGTTGATGGCTGAGTTTAAGCGCTTAGGGGCCTATACGGATGCTAATTTAGCTAAGTCGACCAATGTTGCAGCTGACATTCACGCTGCTGCGATGCGAGAGCGCGATTTTTATATCCAAACGGGTCGTTTAAAGCCATAGGTTCACTCAGTACCCAGCACCCGCCACAGTTAAGTTTTTTTTACCTGACACATACAGAGATTGATTCATGGCAATGCAAAAAATTACTGGCCGCCAGGCCTTCATCAAATTGTTGCTCGATGAGGGCGTCACTCATATGTTTGGTAACCCCGGCACAACCGAGCTTGCCATCATGGAGGCCGTGCCACAGTTTCCAGAGCTGAAGTATGTGTTGGGGCTGCAAGAGTCGATTGTGGTTGGGATGGCAGATGGGTTTGCGCGTGCATCAAACAAACTTGTCGCCTGTAACTTGCATTGCGCGCCTGGCTTAGGGCACGCGATGGGAGCGATCTATTCGGCTAAGTTCTCAGGCTCGCCCATCATCATTACGGCGGGTCAGTATGAAGTGGGCTATGGCTTGCAAGAGCCTTTATTGTATGAACCCTTGGTGCCGATGGTGGCGCCTTTGGTGAAATGGGCCTTTGAAGTGACCCGGCTTGAAGACTTGCCACGTATCGTACGCCGCGCCGCAAAAATTGCCCGCACGCCACCGATGGGCCCAGTCTTTATTAGTTTGCCAGGCTCGGTGCTTGATGAAGAAGCAGAAATTGAATTTGGCTTTCCAACAGTAATCGATGCTGCGGTTCGCCCTGGCGATGTCTCGTTAAACGCCTTGGCGCAGCGTCTGTTAGCTGCAAAAAATCCGGTGATTGTGGCGGGTCGTGAAATTGCAAACGCTGGTATTTTTAACGAGGCTTGCGAGCTTGCCGAGTTGCTCGGTGCTGCGGTGTATCAAGAGTCTGTTGGCTATAACGCGCGCTACCCAACCTCGCACCCGACCTGTATGGGCGGCTTGTCGCGCAATCAGAAAAAAGTGCGCTCGATTCTTGAACAGTACGACTTCTTGCTGTGTCTTGGTGCAGATTTGCTGCGCATGTCGCCGCTGAGTACGGTTGAGCCCTTGCCGCCTGAAATGCCCGTGATGCACATCACCGAGCGCGAGTGGGAATTGGGCAAAAACTATTCAACTGAAACTGCGGTGCGTGCGGATGTTAAAGAGACGCTCTTGGCGCTGTTGCCTGTCTTGCGTGCAGCACGCAGCGCTGAATACGCGCAGGCGGCAAGCGCGCGCGTGAAAGCCCTGAGTGCTAACAATTGGTCAGCAAAGCGCGACAAAGCCCGCGCAGAATTTTCTGCCGCAGCACAATCTAATCCCATTGACCAACGCTATTTGGTGAGTCAATTAGTGGATGTCTTGCCTAAAGATGCAATTGTGGTGGATGAGACCCTGACGGCTTCGCCAGCGATTGCTGCGATGCTACCCATGGATAATCCCAAAGCGTATTACGGCCTCGCCAGCGGCGGGTTGGGGTTTGGCATGGCCGGTGCAGTCGGTGTGAGCCTGGCGCAACCTGGTCGCCCGATTGTGGCCACCATTGGCGACGGTAGCGCCATGTACAGTATCCAGTCGCTCTGGACAGCTGCTCACCTCCGTTTGCCTATCACTTACGTCATCATTAATAATCGCAGCTATCGCATTATTAAAGAGCGTTTGCTTGCGATGCGCGGTACCGATGCTTTCGTTGCGATGGATATGAATGATCCGCCGATTGATTTTGCGGGCCTAGCTAAAAACATGGGGATGTCGTCGCAAACAGTGACGGAGCCAACGCAGTTATCGGCAGTGTTGAAGGCCGCGATGGCCAGCGGCGTGCCGAATCTGGTTGAAGTGATCGTGTCAAAAGGATTTGGCGAATAAGCCGACTGGGTCAGCGTTTTCGTATCAGTCGGCTAGAGCTGCGTCTTCGGATCAGCCGGTTGTCTCTGCGCTTTCGTCTTAGCTGAAGCGGTAACCGGAGTCACTTTGTGCAAGCGCCACCGCTTGAGCGAGTTTTGCCTGATGACTCGCCTGCAAGACATAAAGTAGATCGCCCGCATTGACTTCTGCACCTAAGCCACACGCTAGATCAACGCCGGCGCGTTGGTCTGCAGGGGCACCAGCGCAACGCCCCAGCCCGGAAATCACAAAACCATCAATGGCTTGCACGCGGCCACTGTGCTGAGCACGGACTTCGTGCTTCAGTACGCCTGCCCACGTGAGCGGTGGCTGCGCACCTTGAGCAGCAATGATTGCCTGCATGGCGGCGCTTGCAGCGCCACTGTTCAGCAATTCGAGTGCGCGGGTACGGCCCCGCGCAACGCTGCCTACCGCTGGGTCAAGTGCCAGGATTTGGCTGGCAAAGAATAAAGATTTTTCTAACAGATCCGCCGGCGCATCAGGATGACGCTCAAGCACTTGCAGCACATCGCGTGCTTCGAGTGCAGGGCCAATACCGCGCCCTATAGGTGCTTGGCCATCTGTGGCAAAGGCCTTGACGACGAGCCCTAAGGCCGCACCGACCATTTCAAAGAGTCGAGCGAGCTCTTGTGCAGCGGGTTGCGTTTTGACCTTACCGCCCTCTGAATACGGAATATCAATCACGACGTGAGTGGCACCAGCTGAGTATTTTTTTGACAAAATCGACGCGACAGACCAGCGACGCGTATCAAGCGCTAATGGGCGGGTGAGCGCATTCATCACGTCATCGATCACTGAGTGGTTGAGCTTGCCGTTCCAGGCAATGCAAGCGTTTGTCTGAGCCACGCATTGTTTAAGTTGCTCTGGTGTCAAATCAACCTTTGCTAAAACTTCCATCGCATCGGCGGTGCCCGCAGCAGACGTGATGGCACGAGACGACGTTTTGGGTATCACCAGGCCGTGTGCGGCAACAATCGGAATCACGATCATGGTGACACGACTACCTGGTGTGCCGCCAAGCGAGTGCTTATCAACCACCATGCCACGGCCCCATGAAATCCGCGACATCAGGTCGCTGCGACAGCGTGCGACTGCGATAAGTTCATCGTCTGACAAGTGCTGGGTGCAAGCGATTAGAAAAGCTTCGAGCTCAGCACCAGAATATTTCCTTTGATGGATCTCAGCGAGCAAAGGCCGATATTCGGCTTCAGTGAGCGCAAAGCCCGCAATTTTTTTGTATAACGAGGCCAGACGCGCAGGCGCTTGCCCAAGCTGCGTATAGAGCGCGGCCAGAAAGCGGTTCATACCGATGGCAGGCGTTTGATCATTGGTCACGCGCAACACCTGCGTGCCCTCAGGGTAGGGCTCAGTTTTGCGCGCCAGGCGCTCGGCGACATCGGTTGCAGATTCTCGACCTCGTTGTGAGAGGCGCTGCGCCAGGATTTCAGGTGAAGCGCCGATTTCAACGACGACTAAATTTTGGACGCGCGCGCTTAACTGCGCCACTATTGCGCGCGAGCCGTTGGCAATGACGTGTTGCCCGGCAGCGAGGGCGTCAAGCAAGGTGCTTGGCAGACCGTACGATAAGTGATGTGCTTGCCAGGTGATTAAAAATTTACCCTGCTGTTCAAGTAATATGAACTCAGCTTCGGTGCATGCCTGGTGGGCTTCACCCCCCGAGTCAGCCGGGCGCGTGATGCTGCGTTTGGCAAAAATGAATTGTTCAGGGGCGAGCTGCTGCCGAGCCCCATCCATCAGGCTGTCTTTGCCAGCCCCGCTGGGGCCAACTACAAAAAAGAAGCTGCCGCTTGCCACCCAAGGCCTG
>JABMMM010000093.1 GCA_013205565.1 Alcaligenaceae bacterium
ACCCTGACAGCGTCTTGGCCCAAGCCCGCTCTGCCGATGCACGCCGCGCTGCGGGTGTCAGCCTAAGTGCTCTAGATGGTGTGCCAATCGCTGCTAAAGATCTGTGCGAAATCGAAGGTCAAATCACCACGGGCGGCTCACAAGACTGGGTGGCGCGGCGCAGTGCTACCACTTGCACGGCTCTAGAGCGCCTGTTGCGGGCCGGCATGATCAATTTGGGCAAAACCCATATGGTCGAATTTGCCTTCGGCGGCTGGGGCACGAACCCTGTCATGGGCACGCCCTGGAATCCCTGGGATCTGACGACCCATCGCGTGCCCGGCGGTTCGTCAAGTGGCTCGGGTGTGGCTGTGGCCGCGGCGCTTGCGCCGGCAGCGCTTGGTTCGGATACGGGTGGCTCGGTGCGAATCCCGGCTGCACTAAACGGCATTACGGGTCTCAAGACCACGCGCGGGCTGATTAGCTTGCATGGTGCGCTGGCCTTGTCGGGAACGCTCGATTCGATCGGACCCATGACGCGCGATATGCAAGACAGCGCGCTGCTGACCGCACTGATGGCAGGTGCCGATCCGCTTGACCCAACAAGTTGCGGACATCCTTTGTTTCATTGGCAAGCTCCGCCCGAGGGCGCTAAGCCCTTGCAAGGCGTGCGTCTCGCGATGTTTCCGGCGGAGAAATATCCCGTTGAGGTGGGCCCAGACGTTGCCCGCATTCTTGAAGACGCGCGGCGCGTGCTCGTCGAGCTCGGTGCGCAAATGGTTGAAAAGCCGTTTCCCTTTGATTTCAAAGACATGATGCTGCGCAACGGCCACATTACTGCCGCCGAAGCGTATGCCTTGCATCGCACCTATATCGACGATGCCGCACGACCGTTTGGCGAGTTCGTGCGCAAGCGCGTGCAGTCGGGGCGCAACATATCTGCAGCCGATTACATCGACGCCATGGCCGATCATCGCCGCACGATCGCTGCCTGGACACACTGGATGAGCAACGTCGATGCACTTTTATCGCCTTGTGTCCCAACGGGCGCCTGCCCTCTGACTGAGGTCAATGAATCAAAAACGCCAACGTCTGCTTTTACCCGTGCGGGCAATTACACCGGTGCCTCGGGCGCTTCGCTGCCAGCGGGCTTTGCCGACAACGGCATGCCGGTTGGCGTGCAACTCTTAGGCAAGCCCTTTGATGACGCGATGATGGTTAAGATCGGCATCGCTTTCCAGCGCGCGACGCAGTTTCATTTGGCTCGCCCTGAGCTTAAAACGCTAGGCCTGTAGCAAACGGCAAGAGTTGAAAGCGGTCTGCGTCAGGCGGTTTTAGTCAAGATAGAAAGGATTGTTTAGCCTTAGGAAAAGGCGCGCGGGCAAATTTCACCCCGCGCGCGCGTCTTCGCCATGAGATTTCTGGTTCTTTAATGGCGTAGGGAGGCGGGTTGGTATAAAAACCCGTTAAAATCAAAGGCTTTCCTTCTCGTTTGACTCCCTTTCCCTTTCATCCAGAATTCAAGACGTTTATCGTGCCAATCTACGCTTACAAATGCTCCGCCTGTGGTCACGCTGAAGACAAATTGCAAAAAATGTCTGATGCGCCCCTCACGTTATGCCCCGAGTGCGCTCAGTCAACCTATTCAAAACAGGTTACCGCCGCCGGCTTTCAATTAAAAGGCTCGGGGTGGTATGTCACCGATTTCCGCAGCAACGGCAACGGCGGCGCGAAAGCCAGCGAGGCTGCCGCTCCGGTGCCCGGTGCGGAAGGCGCAGCGGGCGCCACAAGTGAGTCGGGTACCGCGGCGGATTCGGGCGGTAAAGACAAGCCCAGTCCAAGTGATGCGTCTGCCGGTCAGTCGGGCTCGTCGTCTGAGAGCTCGGCCGGCAAGTCTTCAGCCCCTGCCCCAAGCAACGCCTCGAGCCCCGCGTCTGCAAGCAGTTCAGGTGCGGCAAATTCAGGACACAGCAGTACGCCGTCCTCCTCGGGCGGGGCGTAACAAAGATGGCTTTATCGAGCCCCACATGCGATTTCTAAAAAAGTACTTCATCACTGGTTTACTGATTTGGGTGCCTGTCGTGATTACGATCTGGGTGCTTGGGTTGGTGGTCAACACCCTCGAAAGCGTGGTGCCGACCTTTTTGTCGCCTCAGGCTTTGTTCGGCTTTGAGCTCCCAGGCTTCAGGGTGGCCTTGGTTCTGGTGGTTTTGCTTGCTACGGGGATGTTCGCCGCTAATTTTTTAGGCCGTGGCATCTTAAAGTATTCAGAAAAAGTACTGGGCCGTATTCCGTTGGTGCGCTCAATTTATCAGTCGGTTAAGCAAGTGAGTGACACACTGCTTGCGCCAAATGGTCAGGCGTTCAGGCAAGCCGTACTGGTGCAATATCCGCGTCAGGGCTGCTATACCGTTGCGCTTTTGACCGGGGCCCCAAGCGGCGAAGTCGCCGAACACCTGCAGTCCGACTACGTCAGCGTCTATGTGCCCACTACACCAAATCCGACCTCTGGTTTCTTTTTGATTATGTTGCGCAGCGAAGTCGTCCCTCTCAATATGTCGGTGGATGCCGCGCTTAAATATATTGTCTCGATGGGGGTTGTTGCTCCCCCCGCAGGTCCGATCCTCAGTGCCGTCGACGCCTCCGCTCAGGGCGCACCCGCGCCCACTGCGTCTTCTCGTTCGTCCGATTAATTTATTGTTAGATCTATTGTCAGATCATTTGGAGTTTGCATGCGCACCTGCTACACCGGCCAGGTTTGTCGAGACCACCTAGGTCAAACCGTTACGTTATTTGGTTGGGTGCATCGCCGTCGCGATCACGGGGGCGTGATTTTTATCGATATGCGCGATCGCGCGGGCTTAGCCCAGATCGTGTTCGATCCAGATAATATTGAAGGCTTCGCAATCGCCGAGCGCCTGCGCAACGAGTTTTGTATTCGTATTACGGGCTTGGTGCGTGAGCGCCCTGCCGGCACCACCAATAAAGATCTCGCCTCTGGCGAAATCGAAATCCTGTGTCGCGAAGTTGAGATCCTGAATCCTTCGGTCACGCCACCGTTTCAGCTCGATGATGAAAACCTCTCTGAGACCACACGTCTGACGCATCGCGTGCTTGATTTACGTCGCGGTCAAATGCAACGCAATATGATGTTGCGTTATCGCGTGTCGATCGAAGTGCGTAAGTTTTTAGATGGCTTGGGTTTTATCGACATCGAAACCCCCATGCTCACCAAGAGCACGCCCGAAGGTGCGCGTGATTATCTGGTGCCTTCGCGTGTGAATGCGGGCGAGTTCTTTGCCTTGCCGCAATCACCACAGCTCTTTAAACAGATGTTGATGGTCTCGGGTTTTGATCGCTACTACCAAATCACCAAATGTTTTCGCGACGAAGATTTGCGTGCTGATCGTCAGCCTGAATTCACCCAGATCGATTGCGAAACTTCATTTTTGAACGAAATCGAAATCCGCGCGATCTTTGAAGACATGATCCGTCATGTTTTTAAATCTGTGCAAAACGTCGAGCTCGCCCATCCGTTTCCGATCATGCCTTCCA
>JABMMM010000094.1 GCA_013205565.1 Alcaligenaceae bacterium
CATATGTATGAGTTTGGCACCACCAGCGAACAACTGGCTTGGGTCAAGGTTTCCGCATCGCACCATGCGCAACACAATCTGAACGCATACTTGAAAAAAGTGGTCACCGTTGAAGACGTCGTCAACTCGCCCTTGATTGCCGACCCGCTGCATCGGATGGACTGCTGCGTGGTGACCGATGGTGGTGGTGCGGTCATCGTGGTGAGCCCAGAGGTGGCTAAGCGCCTGAAACGTCCGTTAGTAAAGTTAATTGGCGCTGGCGAATCACCCAAAGGTCAGATGGGCGGCAAGATTGACATTACGTATACCGGGGCTGTGCGCTCGGGCCCAATCGCATTTGCTGAAGCAGGCGTTAAGCCCAGCGACATCAAGTACGCCTCAATTTACGACAGCTTTACGATCACCGTGGTCATGACGCTTGAGGATCTTGGTTTTTGTAAAAAGGGCGAGGGTGGCAAGTTTGTGATGGATGGGAATTTGATTTCGGGTGTGGGCAAACTGCCGTTTAACACCGACGGCGGTGGGATGTGTAACAACCATCCGGTGAACCGTGGCGGCATTACCAAAATCATCGAAGCAGTGCGACAGTTGCGCGGCGAAGCCCATCCCTTAGTGCAAGTTAAAAACTGCGACATCGCCTTGGCGCACGGAACCGGCGGTTCGCTGAGTACCCGTCACGGCAGTGCCACATTGATTATAGAAAGAGAGTAGTAACGCCATGACCACACCCTATCAAGACCGAAAAATCCCCGCCCCAAAGTTGAACTATGGCGATGAGCCTTATTTTGATGCGGCCACGCAAGGCAAATTGATGCTGAAGTTTTGCAACGACTGCAAACAATATCATCACTACCCGCGCGCCTTATGCCCGTTTTGCTTTAGCGATAAAACTGAATTTAAACAAGTAAAAGGCACGGGTACGGTGTACAGCTATAGTGTCACGCGTACCTCGGGGCCTGTGCCTTATGCCATCGCTTATGTCACGCTTGACGAAGGCATTACGATGCTGACCAATATCGTTGATTGCGATTTAGATACGATTCGTTGTGGGCAGAAGGTCGCGGTCACCTTCAAGCCCAGTGAAGAGGGCCCAGCGATCCCGATGTTTAAACTGGCTTGAGTCCAGAGGATAAAAAATGAGCGACGCACTTTACACTTACTGGGTCGGGATGGATATCCCCGCCGACACCAGTGCTGCCAATGTTGCAGCGTTTAATGATTTTTACTCAAAGGTGCATAAGCCTGAAGTGTTGGCTGGCAATCCAGGCTTTTTGCGTGGGCGCCGTTATGAGCTTGCGCAAGACGACACGCGTGGTGCGCGTGGACCACGCTTTATCGCCGCTTACGACATTGAAAGCAAAGAGGCGGCACAACTTTATATCAGTCGCAATGATGGGCCAGCCAGCGGGCGGCCTGTGTATAGCGACGGCCCCGCAGCCTGGCAACAGCGCAGCACCAAGTGGCGCTTGATGTGGCAACACGTATTAAACAACCCTGCAGCCGCTCAAGTGTCTGCTTCGCCTTATATGTATCTGGTCGGGATGAATGAAGCGGCGGGTTCAGGCGAAGCTGAGTTGGCGCAATTCAATGAGTTTTACAACACGATCCATGTGCCAGAAGTGTTGGCAGGTTATGGTTTTGTGACTGGTGCACGCTATAAAAATATGCGTACCTTTCTGCACCCCGAGCCCGGTGCGCCAAACTTTTTGGCGATGTACGGCATCAAAGATGAGGCCGCGGCAGAGTCGTTTATGAAAGATAGATTAAGTGCTGATCCTAGCGGCAATTCTTTTTCAGATGGCCCACCACCTTGGCAAAAGCGCGATACGAAGTGGCGCTTGACTTATCGTTTGGTTGGTTAGGATTGAGTGATTTGCGACCGCTAGCTTAAGCATGGATAGTCTTGCTTGGGCTGACGGTTCGTTTAATTGATAGAGCAATATTCAGGCGACAAAGGCTTCATCATGATTTATTCTCGTCACATCGGCGACGCAAAAATTTATAACGTGCTTGAATATAGCGGCCCAACGCACGCAGCTGATTTTGTGTTTCCTGAATTAGACGTCCGCGAAATCGTGCCGCATCTGTCGTGGCTGGCTCCGCATCACTACAACATCAAGCTGCAGCGCTTTATCGTTGCCATGCAGTTGTGGGTGATGCACATGGGCGACAACGTGATCGTGATTGACCTGGGGGTTGGTAATCATAAAAAGCGCGGCTCAGAGCGGATGAACCTGCTCAACACCTTGACGCCGCTTTGGCTTGACGCGGCAGGGGCAAGCGCTAAAACAGTGACACACGTGATTGTCACGCACTTTCATCCAGACCACGTCGGCTGGGGCACCCGCATGGTGGATGGTCGCTGGGAGCCTATGTTTCCGAATGCCCGCCACTTGATGCCTAGGGTTGATTTTGAAGCTGCACACGCGGCGTACAAAAATGGCGACAAGGGTGTGATCAGTGGCTCGTTTGAAGACAGCGTGCTGCCGCTTTATGAGCTGGGCTTGATTGATCTGATTGATGATGGTGATGTGGTGGCGGGTTGCTTGAAGACTGAAGCCATGTCAGGTCATACGCCAGGTTCGTTGCACTTTCGGCTGCAGTCAAAAGGGCAAGAAGCGATCTTTGCGGGTGATGTGATGCATAGCCCTTTGCAGATTGCGATGCCGCATATCAACACCTGGATTGATGCCCACGCTGAACAGGCGCGCGCATCGCGCGCCTTGTTTTTAAAGCGTGCAGCTGAGCGTAACGCCATGATTTTTCCGGTGCATTTTGGCTGGCCACACTGTGGTTATATACGCGGCGACAGCACGAAAGGGTATCGCTTTGAGCCGGTTGAGCCTGAAACGCGTGGCGAGTAATTCAGAAAGAGCGCGTTGCGCGTTGGGTTAGGGTGTTTCTGGTAAGAGATGAAGATAATTAAAAAGGGGATCACAATGAAAAAAATCTTATGGGCTATTCTTTTGACAACGGCGCTTGCGCCTTTGCTCTCGACGGCGCAGACCTACCCTGACAAACCAGTCAAAATGATTGTGCCTTACCCCGCAGGCGGCCCCGCTGATCAGATCGCCCGTGAACTGGCAAACGGGTTGTCGCAGGCGCTGGGGCAAACTTTTGTGATCGAAACAAAAGGTGGGGGGAGTGGTTCGATTGGCACGGGCTATGTCGCCAAAGCGGCTCCTGATGGCTATACGCTGTTGGCCAGCGCCGGTGCACCTCATACTGCAGTGCCTGTCTTTAGCTCTAACCCACCTTATGACGGCATTAAAGAATTTTCGCCGATTTTGATGCTCATCGATGTGCCAAACGTGATGGTGATTGGCCCCCATATCAAAGCGACCAACGTCAAAGAGTTCATCGAGTTAGCCAAAACAAAAGTCATGACCTATGGCTCAAGCGGAACAGGTAGCTCAACCCACATAGCAGGCGAGATTTTTCAAATTGAAGCGAAGATCAAAATGACCCATGTGCCCTATAAAGGGGCAACGCCTGTGGTCAACGACATGCTGGGTGGGCATGTTGACGTCTCGTTCTTAAATTTGTCGGCGATGCTGCCACATATTAAGTCGGGCAAGCTTCGCGCTATTGGCCTGTCTTCTCAGACGCGTGCAAAGGCGTTGCCTGAGGTGCCGACCTTGGGTGAGCAAGGCGTTCCCAACGACACAGGCTCGTGGTACGGATTGCTTGCCCCTGCCGGCACGCCCGCTAATGTTGTACGGGTGTTGTACGATGCGAGCGTGAAGTATTTTTCACAGCCTGAAGTGCGTGCCAGGGTCGAAGCGACGGGGTCAGAGTTCAAAATGCTTAACCCGCAACAGTTTTTGGCCGCGATGACTAAAGAAAAACGTCAACTGGCCGAGCTCAACAAGATTTTGAATATTAAGATGGATTAAGTCGTTACGCTTAATTCTTGTATGCGAACTTTATGAACAAAGGATCAGTATGGATAAGGTAGTTGCCTCAGCCGCACAGGCAATCGCAGACATTCAAGCGGGCGCAAGTGTCGCGATCGCTGGATTTGGTTTGGCACATCGTTTTCCGAACAATTTGATCTTTGCTTTGCGAGACAAAGGCACAACAGACTTGACCTTGGTTTGTAACTCGCTGGGCGCCGCTGGTAAAAAAGGCCAACTTTTGGTTGAAAACAATCAGGTTAAAAAACTGGTGGCTGCGTTTTCAATCAGGGCCGGTATGCAAACCGAAGGCGAAAAACGAATCGCCGCAGGCACACTTGATGTCGAACTCGTACCTCAAGGCATTTTGGTTGAACGCTGTCGTGCAGGGGGCGCTGGTATCCCAGCTTTCTACTCGCCAACCGGGGTCGATACCGACCTGGCTGAGGGTAAAGACGTTCGTTATTTCAATGGCAAGCCTCACGTACTTGAGCATGCCATTCAGGTTGACTATGCTTTTTTGAGCGCCTATCGCGCTGATCGTGCGGGCAATGTCCAATTTCGTGGTGGTAGCGCTAACTTCAATTCAGCCTTTGCTAAAGCGGCAAGGATTGCGATCGTTGAGGTCGAAGAAATTGTTGAGGTGGGTGAGTTGCCTCCCGAGTTAATCGATTTGCCTGGCATTTTTATTACGCGCGTCTTGAAGATCACTGACATGATTGATGTCAAAACTCTAACGCGCGCTGAAAAACGCGCGGCCGATAGCGCCCGCACCTATAACGGCAAGCAAGCATTGACCCGCAACGGCATTGCCAAAAACGCAGCGAAGATCGTTAAAGACAATACCTATGTGAATCTGGGCGTTGGTATCCCCACGCAAGTCTCAAACTTTCTGGGTGGTCGCGGCGTGTGGCTACACGCTGAAAACGGCGTACTCGGCTACGGTGGCATCGTGTCTGGCGATGCAGTCGACCCTGATGTCTTTAATGCGGGTGGTCAATTCGTTGAGGCTGTGCCTGGCACTTCATTCTTTGAGAGTGTGATGTCTTTTGAAATGGCCCGCGGCGGTCATATCGATACCGTCATTCTGGGCGCCTATGAGGTCGATCAAGACGGTAACGTGGCCAACTGGAGCATCACTGATGCCCGTCGCGGCGGTATCGGTGGGGCGATGGATTTGATCTCTGGTGAAGTCGAACTGATCATTGTCATGGAACACGCTGACAGCAAGGGCCGAACCAAATTACCTCGTCGTTGCAAGTATCCACTGACAGGGCGCGAGTGCGTGGATTGGTTGGTCACTGATTTGGCCGTATTGCACTGGGTCAACGATCGCTTTGTACTCGAGGCGATTGCACCGGGCTTTACGCCCGAAGAAGTCAAAGCGCTTGGCGAGATTGACTTTGCGGTGTCGCCAGATCTTAAGGTGATGGAGCCAAGTTAATCCACAGAACATGCTTATGAAACTTCCTCTTGAAGGCCTCAAAATCCTAGACCTTAGCCATGCTTTGGCGGGGCCTTTTTGTTCGACGATGCTAGCTGACTATGGTGCGCAGGTCATCAAGATCGAACCCCCCGGAAAAGGTGATATCGCTCGCGCTTGGGGCACAAAATTGCCGGGCGGTGAAACCGATTATTTTGTTGGGCTTCATCGCAACAAGCAAGGCATGGTGCTCGACTTAAAAAACGCCGAAGGCAAAGAGACTTTCTTGCGGATGGCCGAGCGCTGCGATGTGGTACTTGAAAATTTTCGCCCTGGTACGCTCGTCAAGCTAGGCATCGATTATGAAGTTGCGCGCAAACGTAACCCTGGCATTATCTACTGTTCGATTTCAGGCTTTGGGCAAGATGGCCCTTACCGAGATCGTCCGGCCCTCGATTTAATCGTACAGGCCGAGAGCGGCATGATCAGCGCAACGGGCAATGAGGGTGGGCATGGTGCGCGTGCGGGCGTGTCGATCGCGGATCTGATCGCGGGCATGAACGCTGCGCTGGGCATCATGATGGCCTTGCGTGCAAAAGACGCAACGGGTGTCGGACAGTCGATTGATATTTCGATGCTCGAAGGCCAGCTATCGCTGCTAAGTACCATGATCGGTGATTATTTCTCGACAGGTACGATTGCCGGCCCGATGGGTACGGCGTACAAAGCCTTGTTGCCGTATCAAACCTTTCGTACAAAAACACAAGACCTCGCCTTAGCGGTGGGTAGCGATAAGCTTTGGCTTGAGTTTTGCCCGCTGATCGGTTGCTCTGACATGACCCATGATCCTCGGTTTGCCACTAACAGCGCGCGTATGCAAAATCGCAAAGCGTTGATTGACAGACTGCAAGCGGTTTTCTTGACGCGTAGCTTCGCTGAGTGGGAAACCATCCTTGTTGGTGCCGGAATCCCGATGGGCTCGATCAATAACGTCAAGCAAGTCGTTGAGCACCCGCAGGTTGTCGCGCGTGGTGCGATCGTTGATATGGTGCATCCACGCGCTGGCAACGTGCGCGTCGTAGGCGTGCCGATTCGTATGTCGGCAACTCCTGGGTCAGTGCGTACACCGTCGCCCTCTTTAGGCGAGCATACTGAGGCTGTGCTAAGTGATGTGCTGGGTATGACTGCGAACGAAATCGAAACGCTCAGGGCAGCCGGCGGGCTAGGTTGATCTGCTCGCAGTCTAGCCTTTTAAGAGATTCGAACTTTTTGCTTACGATATGACAAGCGCAAATAAATCTGCAGCACAAGACTTTACTTTAACCACTCGCCCCGAGATCGTCGGTACTTTTGGGGTCGTGGCGTCAACCCATTGGCTAGCTTCGCAAACTGCAATGGGTATTCTTGAACAGGGTGGTAATGCGTTTGACGCAGCCGTTGCCGGTGGCTTTGTCTTGCAAATTGTCGAACAGCATTTAAATGGGCCCGGTGGTGAAGTGCCGATCATGCTCTGGTCTGAAAAAGAGCAGCGCATGCGGGTACTTTGCGGGCAAGGGCCTGCACCAAAATTGGCGACCTGCGCCTACTTTAAAGCGCTGGGGTTAGAGCTCGTGCCGGGAATCGGGTTGCTGCCCGCCACGGTACCTGGGGCCTTCGGTGCCTGGCTGACGA
>JABMMM010000095.1 GCA_013205565.1 Alcaligenaceae bacterium
AAGCGTGTTTCTGACTGCTGAGGGCCCGACCTTTTGTTCGGGCGGTGATCTGAAGGCGCTTTCAACCAGTTGCGATCCCTGGACCGTACATCGGCGTTTCCGTGCACTTAAAACATGGTTGTTTCCGTTAATTGGGCTCGACAAGCCTGTCGTCATCGGCGTCAACGGCCACGCGGTGGGTGGCGGAATGGGCTTGGCCTTAACCGGAGATCTTGTGATCGCAAGCGAAAGCGCAAAATTTATGTCGGGCTTCTTTAAGCTTGGTGTCATGCCCGATATAGGAATGATGTATCACTTGCCAAGATTAATTGGTATGGCGCAGGCAAAGAATTTTCTCTTTAGTGGAGGCACGTTCACGGCCCAGCAAGCTGCGCAGTTAGGCTTAGTATTTAAAGTGGTGCCGGATGCCGAGCTCTATGAGGCTGGACTCGCGCAGGCGCAACGTCTGGCCGAGGGCCCCGCACAGGTGATGGGGCTTGCTAAAACTTTGATGGCGCGTTCGTTTGAAACCTCGCTCGCTGATATGTTCGCCTTTGAAGGCTTTGGACAGGCGCTTGCCATGTCAAATCCAGAGTTTCATGAAGGCCTTGAGGCGGCACTCCAACGCCGTGAGGCAGATTTTGTAAACGCGAGAGACAAAAAATTTTGATGCGGTTAAAGAGAAAAAATCATGAATTCTGAATTACCGGTTCCGGTCGCAAATCCTGACTCGCAAGTGTATTGGGATAGCGCGAATCAAGAACGTCTGATGATCAGACAATGTAAGGCCTGCAAAGAATTGCACTTTATGCCCCGCTACCTTTGCCCTGCGTGTTGGTCGATTGAACTTGAATGGATTCAAGCCAGTGGGTTTGGCGTGGTCCATAGTTTTACCGTCGTCAGACGTGCGCCAATGAAAGAGTTTGATCACCTAGTGCCTTATGTGATTGCTCTGATCGAACTTAAGGAAGGGCCTCGTATGATGGCAAATATCTTGGGGTCAGATGCACTTGAGACCCGTATTGGTGATCAAGTGAAAGTTTGTTTTGAAGCGCGTGGGCCTGATGCCAAAGTGCCACAGTTTGTCAGACATCTTGCACAAGAGGGTACAAACTAAATGGCGCAGACGATGAACTCAATTCGTAATAAAGTTGCCATCGTTGGCGTGGGTGAATCGGATATTGGCAAAGTGCCGACGATGAGTGGTTTAGGACTGAATGCCCAGGCAGCACGTCGCGCTTTAGATGATTCGGGGTTAAAACTTTCTGACATCGACGGGGTCTTGACTGCGTACTCATTTACCGAACCTTACTTTATGCTGGGTAGCGTTATCTGTGAATATCTGGGAATAAAGCCACGTTATACGGCTTCAATGATCGTTGGGGGCGCGTCCCCAGCAGTCATGCTTAAGCATGCCGCCGAAGCGATCACAGCGGGACATTGTCAGACAGTATTAGTCTGTGCAGGCGAAAATCGCGCGACCGGCCAAAGCCGCGATCAAGCTGTGGCCGCGCTCATGGCGGTAGGTCATCCTTATTTTGAAAAGCCTTATGGCCCTTCGATTCCGGCTTTTTACGCCATGATTGCGCGTCGCCACATGGAGTTATTCGGGACAACCGAAGAGCAGATGGCCGCCGTTTCGGTGACAACACGCCAACATGCGCTGTTGCACCCAAACGCACATATGAAAAAGCCAATAACGATTGAGGATGTCATGGGGTCAAAGCCCATTGCCGATCCACTAAAGATTTTGGATTGTTGTTTGCTATCTGATGCTGGGGGTGCGTTTATCGTCACGTCCACCGAACGGGCCAAGGATTTACGAAGTAAGCCTGCCTATCTTGCTGGGATCGGTGAATATCACACCCACGAACATTTAATTTGTGCGCCGAGTCTGACCGAGTTTGGAGCCGCTGAATCAGGAAAAATAGCGTATCAAATGGCTGGCTTAGGCCCGTCGGATATTGATGTCGCCGAGTTGTACGATTGCTTTTCGATCGTACCGATTATTGAGCTTGAAGAACTCGGCTTTTGTAAACAAGGCGAGGGTGGTAGTTTTTATCAAGAGGGACACGCTCGAATTGGTGGACGGTTGCCTGTTAACACCCACGGCGGTATGTTGTCGCACGCGCATGCGGGCGCGGCGGGTGGGTTGTTCGGTATCGTCGAGGCTGTTCGCCAGCTACGCGGCGGCTTAGGTGCTCGGCAGGTCGAGGGCGCCGAGATCGCCTTGGTGCATAACGAGGGGGGCGTGCTGTCGTCGCACTGCACGCTCATACTAACTAAAGATAAATAATAACGTTCAGGAGATAAATTTGGAAACCGCTACACCACCCGTCAGGGGTCGCTATTTTGAAGATTTTGATGTGGGCGCTGAGTTCGTGACACCCGCGCGTACGATTACCAGCACGGATATTGTTAATTTTGCTTGTTTGACGGGTGACTTCAATGAGGTTCATACCAACTTCGAGTATTGCAAGACCACGCCTTTTGGCGAACCGATCGCGCACGGACCGATGATTTATGGCGTGGCCGGAGGACTGCAATATGCCAGCGGAATCAATGACGGCACGCTGCTAGCC
>JABMMM010000096.1 GCA_013205565.1 Alcaligenaceae bacterium
AAGAAAGGTTAGGACAAGCTGCGATAAATTTCGTGTCACCTCTGACTTGTATTCTCGATAAAGAAGGCGTCATTATTTTGGTGAACACCGCGTGGCGAGCCTCGGCCCAGAACTACCCAAAACTGAAGCACGGCGAATTAGCTTGCGAGGGAATCAATTATCTTTCGGTCTGTGACAATGCAATAAATTCTGACTCAGCGGTCAAGATCGCACAGTTTATTCGTGATGTCGTGCAAGATAATACGAAGAGCTTTGGCGCTAAATACCCTTGTCATAGTGAAAAAGAAAAAAGATGGTTTGAGGTCAAGATATCGTCCTTTGAATTTCGAGATGAAATCTGCTACATCGTGACTCATATGCCAATCACTGAGGCGCTCTTTGATTTAGACAATAAGAGTGTCAGATTGAACAGCTAATGTATTGGCACCAGATTGGAAGATTCCGAGAGGTGCTGTGATGAATAAAAAGAACGACTGAAGTTGCAATCTATTATCGGTCGGCTAGCAATTGTGTCGCCCCCACGGCGCCGCAACTTGCGTTTGCACGGGGGCATCGCTGGCTGGCAATGCTTGAATCAGGGCAGGTCAGTTCTTTGCGAGAGATCGCGGCCTAGGAGGGCGTCGATAATAGTTACGTCAGTCGCATAATGAATTTGACGGTGCTTGCGCCCGATATCGTTGAGGCGATTCTGGACGATACGCTGCCAGATCATTTGACGCTGTTTGATATTGCGGTGGACCCGCCGGCGCTTTGGGAGGGGCAGAGGGCTTGGCTTGGGCTGGCTGTGACCGCCTCATCTGAAACTGGTATCGCTCACTTGGAGATCAGTTTTTGATCAGGGAGTATTTGACCTACTCTGCCTCGCCCAGGAAATTCAATTAAATTACCGCCTCCAGACCTTTGCGATCCAGCAGATTAAGCAACTTTAGCGAGGGACCGCCTGGATGCTTATCGCCTGCTTCCCACTTGCGCACTGTTGACAGGCTAGTATTCAATACCGAAGCCAAAACAGCTTGGCTTAGTTTCAGGTGGTTCCTTAGTGCACGAATTTTTTCACTATCGTATGCTGGAATGGGATCTAGACAAAGCAGATCAAATTTGCGCATTTTTCGTTTATCAATGAAGCCGAGGCGATGAAGATCGCTTGCAGTTTCATGAACAGCTTCAAAAATGAGGCTCTTGGCCTTAGATTTTGTGGTCATCGCATATCTCCGTTAAGGATCTGTCATTCAAGGCTTCGTCCAGTTGTTTAACGGTCCTCGCCAATAGTTCTGCAGCAATATCTTTCAACGCTTCGAGTTCACCATCTGAGATATTTGCGCGGTCATTTTTTTCAAAACCGTACAAAAAAATCCATCGGTTTCCCTTATTTGTCGCGACTAAGGTTCTGGCCCCAGCCCGCTTGCCCCGACCGGAAAGTCCGACTCGTTTTTTGAGGATCCCGCCGCCCAGATCAGCATCGATCAAACCGTGCGTCATTTCGATCACTGCAGAATAGAGCGCTTTGTCACTGAGTTCAGTCTTGCGCATCCATCGAGCAAAGTAGCGAGTCTTAAAAATACGTTTCATACTTGATTGTGCCACTAAGTGGCATACATTGTCAAGGGTATTGCTACGACAGATTTGGTGCCAACTGCTCCAACTCCGCTGCCATCCGGTATCCCATCGCCCGGTAGCCTCGCTGGCGTTTGTCCCACATCCGAAGAAGTGTGGGGTGGCCAGTGTCGACAAAATCGATGATGCGCACGTCAGTCTTGCTTGCATGCTCACGATGTAAGCGTCCGGCGTATTGCTGCAAAGTGCCCTTCCATGACACAGGCATCGCCAAGACCATTGTGTCTAGTGGCGGGTGGTCAAATCCTTCTCCTACCAACTTGCCAGAGGCCAGCAAGATGCGTGGAGCATCAGGCGGCAAGGCGTTAAGTTCGTCAATCAGGACTGAACGCTGTTTTTTTGATAATCGACCGTGTAGAACAAAGTGAGAAGAAACTTGCCCATCAAGTACAGCGCTAATGGCGTCCAAATGTTCGGTGCGTTCGGTTAGCACCAACACTTTGCGGCCAGATTCGAACGCGACCTTGACTTCAGCGGCAATCGCTTGGGTTCGCAAGGTGTCGTTGGCTAGATGCCGAAAGACATCCTGGATTCCCGCCTCTGTGCCCAAATTAATACGATCATGGCGTGTGATCGGCATAACCTCTAGGTCATGCGGAGCGCTGGCTGAGCGCATAGCCGTATGCCGTACCGGGCCGCACTGCATAAAGATAATGGGCTGTTGACTATCTCGTCGAATGGGCGTGGCGGTCAGTCCGAGCACGTATTTCGCTTTGGTCTTCTTCAAGATCGCATCAAACGATGCTGCACCAACGTGGTGACACTCGTCGATGATGACATGGCCATAGTTTTCAACCAAGGAATTGACCGCGCCTTGGCGTGACACCGACTGCATCACTGCAATATCGATCTTGCCTGTGGGCTTGGCCTTGCCACCACCAATGGTGCCAACTAAACCTTTGGCAACACCGAGGAAAACCTGCAAGCGCTCCTGCCATTGCCTGAGCAGTTCGGTACGATGCACCAGCACCAAGGTGTTGACGCCGCGTCGGGCAATGAGGGCCGCTGCAGTCACCGTTTTACCAAAAGCCGTTGGTGCGCAGAGCACACCAGCGTCATGTTGCATCATTTGCGCAACAGCCGTTTCTTGATCCAAGCGGAGTCGGCCGGTGAAATCCGCATCAAGTGGCTCACCTGAAAAACGCTCATCTTGTATCTCCCACGCAATGCCGTTGTCTTTGAGCAAAGCCCGCGCGGCGTCCAGACAGCCGCGCGGCAATGCAATGTGTTTTGGAAAATTCTCGGCGTTACCAATGATCCGGGGCTTGTCCCAGACTGACATGCGCATGGCCTGCGCTTTGTAAAACTCAGGATTCTGAAAAGCAGCCAAACGGATCAAGCGATTGGCCAGTGCTTGCGGTAGTTGAGCCTTCTCAAAATAGATCATATTGGACAGCGTGACGCTCAAGGACTTTGGCAATGGTCCAGTCAATTTCTTGTTGGCTTGCGCACTGCTTTTCCAAGGGGTAGCCAGATCTTCATCATCGATGAAGGTTACATCGAGCGGGTGAGCTTTTCCGGTGGCTCGCAAAACTGTGGGCTCAATGTCGAGGACGGACATTGGCTCGATTGCTGCTAAAAAGGCCCATTGATCGGCATACGGTTGTAATTCGCCATTCACAAAAACGCTTCGACCACTTTCCCGGGGGCGCTTTTGTAGGGGAAGTGCAATCAGGTTGCCAAAGCCACCCTTTGGCATGCTGTCTTGGTTGGGAAATAGCCGATCATAAGACGTGAGCTTCAACTGCCTTGTGCGCGCGCAGGTATGGCTGATGAGGGCAGTGCCCAGTCTTCGGGCATCGCGGGCTGACACGCGCCCTTCAAAAAACAGCCAAGCATGTGCACCCTGACCAGAGCGGGACACTTCTAGTGCGCACGGAACACCTAATTCGCCGCAGGACTTCATGAAGGCGCGGGCATCGTCCTGCCACTGCTCCTCATCAAAATCAACCGCCAGAAAATAGCAGCAGTCATCCTCTAACAAGGGGTAGACGCCAACCGTGTGTTCGCCAGCCAAGTGATCGTAGATGACGGCGTCGGTTAGCGGAACCAACAAGCGGTTGCCACAGTCCCCACACTTGATGCGCGGTTTGTCGCAAACTCCCGCGCGCCACTCGTTGGCACAGGCTGGTGAATAACCCGCTTTACCTGAAGCTCGGCTCTCCCAGCGAAGAGGGTAAACATCGGTGCGCCCACGAAACAGTCGGCGAAAAATAGCAACTTTTTCTTGGGTTGAAAAATTTCGGGTTTGCTTAACCTCATTTGTAAGTAACACCTGTGCGGCAGGCAGGCGCCATGCAATACCCTGTTGCTCCAACAAGGCAATGAGACGGGCGTTTTCGGCCTTGAGCGCAGCCAACGGATCACGTTCAATCATGATGGGTCCTGTACTCAGCAAGCAGGTCGCTCAAGCCAAATCTCGCTCCATAAACAAAGCTGAGATAGATTTGAAATACGTCGCGCAATCTTTTTCACAGGGCAAGGCTTGGTTATTGTTGCAGCGGTGAGCATGGTGCTAGCCGAATCAAACACACGAAATATGATCATGAAATAGATCGTACAAGACTCGCCTCACAAGTGCACTTAGTTTTGTGTGTGTCGTAAGTGGTTTATTGGGGTTGAGTGATGCTCGTTCTCCGCACCTTGGTACGCGGTCGATCCCAACCTCTACAAGCTTTGTTCCCTTCACCTACCAATGCCACACAAAAACCCGCTCGATCAGTCCGCAAGTAACTTATTGATTTTTATGGGCTTATCCAAAAACGCTCGCGGACTTCGACCCATATCCACGGCGCAGCCTTCCAGAGACTATCCGCGCCCAGAGACAAAACCTTCACTTTTACCGCCCCGAACCCCCGTCTCCGCAGTCCGCAACACTCCCCACAGACCCGCATGAACCCAAACCTGTAGGCAAAAAAATACCAACCCTGAAGGGTTGGTATGTGCGGTACTGGTGGTGGGGCGGGGACCGAGTTAAAAAAATGGTAGTTCAAGAGGTTAGGGCGGCTGATAACACCTGCGGATTGATGGGGAGTACAGCTGAAAATGGGACTAGGTGCACCAAACTCGTCCTTTAAAATTTATTTGCCGCTTGTTTTCTTTGCGGCTTTTTTTGCAGTAAGCTTAAGTCGCTTTTCTCTAAGCTTTGTCCTGAGAGCTGAAATCACTTTGAGCTCATGGAAGATATGAGATCTTCGGCGCACACTCTCAAAATCGTAATTAATGGAGGCCTGAGAGGACACCTGTGCACGTATCTTCAAAAGTTCCGATTTGGCTGCTTGCTCTTGCGATAAATAACCAACGCTCTTCAAGATACTAGCCAAGCGTTAATAA
>JABMMM010000097.1 GCA_013205565.1 Alcaligenaceae bacterium
CGTGGCGAGGCATCGAGCATTTGATCCAGACCGAAGCTCGAGATCACCACAAACGGTGACAGCCCAATAAAGCGCCGACAGTGCACATCCAGTGCTGACAACTGTTTTTTAACAGCCCGCTCTTTTGCTGAGGCATATAAGCCGCGCAACTGCTCGATGGTCTGGATCATCATGGTCTCGAGTTACATCGTCACCACGATTTTGCCGAAACGTTGATTTGCACGCATGCGCGCAAAGGCATCTGCAAGTTTGTCAAGGCTATAGCTACTGTCGATTGGCAAGGCGAGTTTGCCTGACTTTAAATGGCCAGCCAAATCTGCCATCGCCAGCCTGGTGATCTCGCGCACCTCTTCAATGCTGCGCGTGCGAAAGGTAACACCGGTGTACTTGATGCGCTTGAGTGCGTGCAGATCGAAATCAAACTCGGCAAAACGTCCGGCTAGGCGACCGACGTTCACGATGCGACCCAGAATTGCACACGCCTCGATGTTAGGGGTGCCAAACTTGCCAGACAATTGGTCAATAATCAGATCAACGCCCTTGCCGCCATTGGCTTCGGTGGCAAGCTTGGGCCACTGAGGGTCGCTGTTGTCGATCGCAAAGTCAGCACCAAACTGTTTAAGTTGCGCGCGTCGCCCGGCGTTAGACGACGTTCCAATCACCGTTTTGGCACCCATCAATTTTGCAATCTGCATCGCCATCAAGCCTACGCCCGACGAGGCACCCTGAATCAGCACCGTCTCGCCTTTACGCAATTCGCCTGCAGTGACTAACGCGTTATGCATCGTTGTTACGGCGATCGGCAAGCTAGTCGCTTGCTCAAAGCTCATGGAGTCAGACGGGATCGACATGACACGCCCCCAGTCGGCGACGGCATACTCAGCGTAACCGCCTGACCCAGAACACATCACCCGGTCACCGACCTTTAAACCTTTCGCGTTGGCACCCAGCTCGGCAATTTCACCCGCCCACTCAAGGCCAGGTACGGTGCCTGCACCACCTTGGCTGCCGTGCATACCGCCCGCGATCACACCAAGATCGGCGCGATTCAAGCCCGCCGCACGCACACGCACCAAGACCTGATCGGCCGTAGGGACGGGCTTGGGGGCCTCGGTGATATGAAATCCTTCAGTCGTCAATAAAGCTGCTTTCATAATATTTAGTCTCCGGTGTCTATAAAACTTTTTTTCTTTAGTCGCACTTTGCGCTCATGCCGCCGTCGACAATGAGTTCAGTGCCGGTAATGAAGCGTGCCTCATCCGAGGCCAAAAACAAGACTGCGTTGGCGGTATCACGGCCATCGCCCATAAATGACATAGGGATGCGTGCCAGCCTGCGCTTTAACAAGCCTTCGGCATCGCCGCCCGCCTGTGCGCCTGCCAACACTGCCTCAACAAGCGGTGTATGCAGCAAGCCGGGTAGCACTGAGTTTACGCGGATACCTTTTTTGGCATACTCAACAGCGACCACTCGACCAAACTGTATAACACCAGCTTTTGCCGCAGCGTAGCCCACTTGCGGCGCACCCGAAAACCGAATGCCCGAGGTCGATGAAATATTAACGATCGACCCAGCGCCTTTGGCCTCCATGATGGGCATCACATATTTGCACATTAAAAAAACGGTTTTGAGATTGACGTCGATCTGTGAATCCCAGTTTTCTTCGCTGAGTTCGATCGGACCGCCACGGATCGGACCACCCACATTATTCACCAAGATATCAACTGTGCCGTATTGCTTTAGACACGCAGCCACCAAGCCTTGAATCGCCTTGCTATCGGTGACGTCGCAGATGTAGGGCGTGACCTCACCATCGAACTCTTTAATCAGGGCCAAGGTGTCGGTCATTGCGGCCAGTTCTTTATCTACCGCGAATACGCGTGCGCCTTCTTGCGCAAACCGCATTGCAATCGCGCGGCCGTTACCCCACCCGGGGCCGACACAGCCAGCACCCGTGATGATTGCAACTTTGCCCGCGAGTCGACCTTGAGAATGATTCATGCCATCTCTTTAAACAAGTTAAGGGGTTGTCGAGGTCAGGCCGCCGTCAACCACAATCGTTTGGCCCGTAATGTAGCGGGCTTCGTCGCTGGCTAAAAACACAACCGTATTCGCAACATCCCAGGCATCACCCATGTAGCCAGCGGGTACCTGCTTATGACGATGCGCCACAAAACCTTCAAAGTCGCCCTTTGCGTATTTGTCGGCCAGACGCCTGACGAGTGGCGTAAACACCAAGCCAGGTGCCACACAGTTCAAGCGCACACCACGTTCGGCATACAGCACGCCAGTCGTTTTTGTCAGTTGCATCAAGGCAGCCTTACCCGCCGCATAGCCCACCTGAGGCTTACCAATATAGCGTAAGCCCGCAACCGACGAAATACTGACGATCGAACCTTTGTCTTGCGCCTCCATGATCGGCAGCACATATTTGCAAGCCAAGAAAGCCGCTTTAACATTGACATCCATCTGATCGTCCCAGACTTGCTCACTCATACTGACCGGGTCACCGGGTTCTGAACGCCCCACGTTATTGATCAGAATATCAATACGCCCGTACTGAGCCATGCAAGCTTCGACTAGCCTTTTTACATCGTCAGCCCGTGTGGCGTCAGCGGTGAGCACGTGTGCAATCCCGCCCTCGTCTTCGATAATTTTTTTGGTTTGCTGTGCGGCCTCAAGATTCAGGTCAGAGCCGAAGATGCTTGCGCCCTGTCTGGCCAAGGCCACAGAAATCGCCTTGCCATTGCCCCAGCCCTCGCCGAGCGTGCCGCAACCCGTCACCAAGGCGACTTTGCCATCCAATCTAAACACGGTGTTTCCTTAATTGTCTTGAAAGATTTTTAGCTATATTACCTGCCCAACATCAGGGCGGAAAAGGCGCGTTGCACGTCGGGGTGTCCCGTATAAAAAACCGTCATGATGGGACCCGTGCGCACGATCAGACGCGGTGCGATTAACCAACTCAAGTAGGGCAGGTAAATAAACTTAGCCTGACGAATATCGGCGATACGCACTTGTTTTTTCCAGACCCAGGTTTGTTCGATGACCCCCTGTTTAATTGAGGTGCGGCTTTTTAAGATCCAGTAATACACAACCAGAACAATCGCGAGGGCTGCGAGCCAGACTAAGCCCGCTTGCAGCGAAAACTCTTGCCACGCCAAGACGCGCGAGGCGCGTGCCCCCCAAAAAATCAAAACGCCCACCAGCACCGAGGCCAGTAGCTTGATCAGTACTGTGAAGGCCGGGCCCTCTGCCTCAAGGGGGGCGTCCACAGTTGCGTCAGTCGTTGGTTCAGTCATTTTTATTTTTTATCTTTCATCAGGCTGCGCATCAAGTCATTGACTGTATCTTGTTCGCCCTGGGCATCGGGTTGCTGCAAATCGTTCTCGGGGATCTCGATGCGAATGGTGCTTAGATCAACCTGTTTCGGCTTATCTAAAAACACCGTCACCGTCTGCGGAAAGAAAATCACAATCGCCACGAGCGTCAGCTGCAAGAATACCCACGGGATTGCCCCCAGATAGATATCGCGCGACAGCACTTTGCCCGGCAACGAGCCCGCTTTGAATAACGAATCTGCCGTGCTGCGCAAGTAAAACAAAGCGAAGCCAAACGGTGGATGCATAAAGCTGGTTTGCATATTGACACAGAGCAACACCCCGAACCAAATCATATCGATACCAAGCTTGGCGGCCACCGGCGCGAGCATTGGAAGAATAATGAAAGCGATTTCGAAAAAATCTAGAAAAAATGCTAAAAAGAAAACGAAGACGTTAACAACAATTAAGAAGCCAGTTTGCCCGCCTGGCAAGCCTGACAAGAGGTGCTCAATCCAAATCGCGCCATCGACACCTTGGAACACCAGCGAGAACACGCGCGAACCGATCAAAATAAACACCACCATGGCGGTGATACGCATCGTACTCGTCATGCCATCGCGAATAATCGGCCAATCCAAGCGCCCGTGAACCGCGGCAAGCAAGATTGCGCCCATCGCACCCATCGCGCCGGCCTCTGTCGGGGTCGCAATTGCATAGGTCATGCCTGGCAAACCGCCCATGCTGCCAAGTACGGCAAAAATTAAAAGCGCTGAGGGGATGATGCCGCGAAGGCATTTACGCCAAAGCGCTGAACCGTGCAATGTTCGGGCGGTAGTGGGCAGGCCCGGCACTTGCGACGGCGCAACCTTAGAGAGCACAAAGGTGTACCCCAAAAAGATCAATACCTGCAAGATTGAGGGCCCCCACGCGCCTTTATACATGTCGCCGACCGATCTGCCCAGTTGATCGGCCATGACCACGAGCACCAAAGACGGCGGCACCAATTGCGTAATCGTTCCCGAGGCTGCCAACACCCCTGTGGCGTAGCGCATGTTGTAGCCATAGCGCATCATGACCGGCAAAGAAATCATCGCCATGGCGATCACTTGTCCGGCTACCGTGCCGGTGATCGCGCCCAACACGAACCCAACGATAATGACCGAGTAGCCCAACCCGCCGCGAATCGGCCCGAACAACTGACCCATTGAATCGAGCATATCTTCGGCCAGACCGCACTTTTCAAGTACCGCGCCCATCAGCGTAAAAAACGGAATCGCTAAAAGTAGATCGTTAGAAAGAATCCCAAAGATATTGAGCGGCAAGTTGTACATGAAAGCGGCAGGAAACCAGCCCATCTGGATCGCGATAAAGCCACTAATTAAACCCAGCGCCGAAAGTGAAAACGCCACCGGAAACCCGATCAGCATGATCACGATCAGCCCCGCGAACATCAGGGGCGCAAAATCTTGCATGGTCATTGCAGCGGTCTCTCGTAGTGCATATCCATCTGATAAGCGTTATTTAACCAGGCGACGCGCTTAATGATTTCGGCGATTCCTTGCAAGACCATCAGGCTAAAGCCTAGCGGCAACGTCAGCATTGCTGGCCAACGGATCAGCCCACCCGCGTTCGGAGAGCCTTCGCCCGAGAGCAGCATTTGCACAAACAAAGGCCATGACAAATATAAAAACAAAGACATGGCAGGCATTAAAAAGAACAGTAAGCCGAATAAATCAATGTAGGCGCGGCTGCGGACTTTAAGCGCACCATAAATCACATCAACGCGCACGTGCTCGTTGACACGCAAAACCTGTGCGGCACCAAGCATGACACAGGCGGCAAAGAGATACCATTGGATCTCGAGCCAGGCATTTGAACTGTACGAAAAGGCGTAGCGCATAATAGCGTTGCCCGCGCTCAGAGTGGCGCACAGCAGGACTGCCCATTTTGCAAGTACAGCAAAAAAGTCTGTGAGCCGGTCAACCCAACCGGCCACGACAAGCAACTGTTTCATTTAGACTCCGAAGAACACCTGACAAAAAGGCTAACAGCCAAAAGGGGTCAGAGCGCTAGCTCGTCATGATAACGAAATGTCTAAGTTTAAGTCGGACATTCGCCGCAGACCTTATTGGCGAATACCCTTAGTTCAGCCCTTAAAAGAACTTCGCCCAGCCATTGGGGCTGGGCGAAGGCTTTTAAGCGCCGCGAGCTGGCAGTTAGCTTAAATCTTGCACCAAAGAGGCCAGCACGGCATCGGGCAAGGCCTCGACGTGCATTGGGTACTCAAGGTGGTCGCAACCCACCATCAACTGAGCGCCTGTCAATAACGACTTCTTAGCGGCAGCGGTCAGTTCAAAGCGTAAAAAATGCACCGCTGAGGTTTTGGTGTCGGTGGAGCGCTCGAGGTCTTCGTTTGCAATCGCATAGACCCTGGGCTGCCCTTCAACTTCCACAAACATCTTGTGTTCAACCCCCATTAACTTACCCAATGCAATTTTGCGATCAACCTCGTTGGGATATTCGAGCATCATGGTCGCCTTGAAGTTCGAGCCATCGGGGATCAAGGGGTTATAGGCGTCGAGCTCACCCTGAATGCCCTCGTCTTCAAACACTTTTTCAACGCGCAACATTTCTTGAATCTGATAGCGCATTAAAAATTCATTTTCAAAAATAAGATTCAGATGCTCGCCTAACGCCACAGTACGCAAGCGACGCTGTTCGATCGCCCGCTTGCGCATTTCGGGGCGCGCCTTGTGGTACGCCTCGAGGGTCATCAGGCTTTCGCGTGTGATTTTGGTCATGGTGTTCTCTTCTTTAGTGTTGCGACGTGATTATTTAAAGTCCGTACGCTTTAACGATCAAGGTCAAGGGATGCGCCATCTCGGCGTGCGCCAACCCATTTTCTTTCATGCCTTGTTCAATGTGATGGCCCGCCAACTGGCAGTCTGAACTGATGTAGTCAGGCTCGTTGTTTGCCATCGCTTTGAACACCGGCTTGCCAATCTTCATGGCAGTGTCGTGATACTCTTTTTTCACGCCCCAGGTGCCCGAATGCCCCGAACAACGTTCAACCACGTTGACCTCAGTGCCGGGAACGAGCTTGAGCATCTCAGCGGTTTTCTTGCCTACGTTTTGTACCCTTGAGTGACAAGGTACGTGATAGCTCACATGGCCCAACTCTTCTTTAAAGTCAGTCTTGAGCAAACCTTCTTTGTTGCGGGCGATAAAGTATTCGAACGGATCCCACATCGCGTCTTTGACTAACTGCACGTCTGCCTCAAGCGGAAACATCAACGGCAACTCTTGCTTAAACATTAAGGTGCACGAGGGAATCGGCGTCAAAATTGCATAGCCTTCGCGCGCAAGCTTAGCGAGCTTTGGAATGTTCTTATCTTTGTTCGCAGCCACGGCGTCGAGGTCGCCGAGTTCAAGCTTGGGCATGCCACAGCACGCCTCCTTCTCAACCAACTCATACGGGATTTGATTGTGCGTCAAAATCTTGATTAGGTCCTGACCGATACCGGGCTCGTTATAGTTGATGTAACAGGTGGCATAGATCGCCACTTTGCCCTGCGTTTTTGCGCCATTTACGACTGGAAAGGGCTCTGATGGACTCGCGACCTTCGCAAAGGTCTTCGTTGCATATTCAGGAATCCAAGCTTTTTTGTCTACGCCCAGAGTGCTTTCCATCACCGAACGCATCACACCGGTTTTATTCACGGCGTTGACGGCTTGCGTCACGATCGGTATCCCGGCAAACATGCCCAGTTTGTCAGTCGAGGACAACACCGCATCACGCATTGTCGTTTCGCCTTTTTTGAAACTCACCGCTTTGGCACGCAACATCAAGTGCGGAAAATCTAAGTTCCAAGGGTGTGGCGGCACGTAGGGGCACTTGGTGACATAACAGACGTCACACAAGAAGCACTGATCCACCACTTTTTTGTAATCTTTTTTATCGACGCCGTGCACTTCGCCGTCTTCGGTCGCGTCGATTAAATCGAACATGGTCGGAAACGAACCACAAAGGCTCAGGCAACGACGGCAGCCATGACACATGTCGAACACGCGTTCCATTTCGGTATGCAGCTTACCTTCGTCATAGAAGTCTGGATTGGTCCAGTCTAGCGGGTGACGGGTGGGCGCGTCGAGATTACCTTCGCGGTTTGACATGAAAAATCCTTAGCTATTGCAGCAAACACGTACTTAAAAAAACTGTGACCAGCAGAGCCGGCCACAGATCCAACGGCAGCGTGCGACGGCGTGAGCAAGCTCTTGCCGTCAACACCCGCTCAAGCAGACAAACTTAGTCGACCAGTGCGTCCAGAGCTTTCTGGTAACGATTGGCGTGTGAACGCTCGGCTTTTGCGAGTGTTTCAAACCAGTCGGCGACTTCGTCAAAGCCTTCGGCGCGAGCTGTTTTAGCCATGCCTGGATACATGTCGGTGTATTCATGGGTTTCGCCATGAACAGCCGATGCCAGGTTGTCACGGCTTGAACCCATGGGCAGGCCAGTGGCTGGATCACCCGAGGCTTCTAGAAACTCGAGGTGACCATGTGCGTGGCCAGTCTCGCCTTCGGCGGTTGAGCGAAACAGAGCTGCAACGTCTGGTTGACCTTCAACGTCTGCTTTGTTTGCGAAGTACAAATAACGGCGGTTTGCCTGTGACTCGCCTGCGAAAGCGTCTTTCAGGCACTGTTCTGTTTTAGAACCTTTGAGCTGGGCCATATAGCCTCCTGACTTTGAAAAATGGGAAAATTGGAGCATCAATCGCACAAGCCGCCTATGAAGCACGGCTGTACCTGACCTCTGCCAGAAGTTTAAGCGCGGTTTATGACCAAGAGAAGTTAAATTTATCTAATTTTTTAATAGCTTTTAGCTAAAAGCTGCGTAGACAAACGCTGTTCGGCACCCCTGCTTTGCCTATGAAAGGGTGCTTGTTTGTCGGTGCAAATGCTGCTCATTCGGCCGCCTAAGCTTTAATTGACCCCATCGCCTTTGCGAATAAGGGGGCAGCCATATAAAGCCTAGGGGCGGTTGCAAGCCCTACTCAGCTGCTTTTTTATGTGCAGCCAGCGCCATCAATCTGCGATCGCGCCAAAGGCGACGCGCCATCAGTTGATCTTTAGGCAAGAGCGCGCGGCGCTCAGCCTCTAACTTTGCAATGATTGCCTCCGACCAATGCTCGGTAGAGGTTTGCTCAGTTGACATTGCCTGATACATTTCATCGAACCGATGCGCGTAGTCAGCCAAGCCGTCTGGCGCGTTTAAGTCGATCGTTTCAAAGGGTCCCATGAACGACCAGCGCAAACCTAGTCCCTCGCGAATCGTTACGTCAAGGCCATCCGCATCAACATAGCCCTGCTCGACAAGCTTGAAGGCTTCGCGCAGTAACGCACCCTGCAAACGGTTCAACACAAAGCCACGCAATTCGCGATGAATCTTGACTGGTTTTTGACCGACGCTTTGCATCACATCCCAGGTTTTCTGCACAACCGCAGCATCCGTCCAGGGTGCGCCGCAAATTTCGACAACCGGAATCAAGTAAGGAGGATTCACAGGATGTGCGATCAGGCAACGCGCGCGCCCAGCGAGGTTTTCGGTAAAGGCCGAGGCGGGGATGCTTGAGGTCGAACTCGCAAGCACGGTGGTCGGCGCAGCCAGTCGATCCATTTTGGCGAAGATTTCGCTTTTCATCTCAACGCGCTCGGGCAAATTCTCTTGCACGTAATCAACGTCTTGTAAAACATCTTCAAGCGTGGCGCTTGCGCTGATGCGCGACACCAAACCTTTCGGGTCTGTAATTAAGCCGGCAGCCTCTAGGTCGGCGACTTGCTTTTCGATCAGGGTAAACGCCAAGGTCACTGCCTTAGGATCACCATCCCACATTTTGACCTCATGCCCGCCACGCGCAAAAACAATGGCCCACGCCTGACCAATCAACCCTGAACCCACGACTGCGATTTTCATTTTTTCTTCTCCTATTTGGTAATAGCGGTTTCTTTCAGCTAGTGTAGTTGTGAATCGTCTTGCCGCCCACTTAGTGGCGCACAAACTGCCTAAAGGCTTCTGCCTGCGCATGCGCCAGCCTGACAGTTTGCACATGAACGTCAACGATGGTGCTCACCTCGGTGCTGTAGCCCCCTGCCATCGTAATGGCCAGCGGGCATTGCTGACGTTGGGCATATTGCATCACGCGCAAATCTCGGGCGGCCATCCCTGCTGTGGTGACTTTGAGTCGGCCTAAACGATCGGATTCGTGCGGATCGGCCCCTGCAAGATAGAACACAAACTTAGGCGCAAACCGCGCCTCTAAGGTCGTCAGCGCTGCGTCGAGTGCCTCAAGATACTGCTCGTCGGCACAGCCGTCCGGCAAGGGCACATCGAGCGAACTCTGTTGCTTATTAAAGGGATAGTTGCGCGCACCGTGTAACGACAAGGTAAAGATGCTGGCGTCCTGCTCAAAGATCGCTGCGGTGCCATCACCCTGATGCACGTCGAGGTCAATGATCGCAATATTTATCTTTTGCTTGCGGCTTTGCTGCAAAACCTTCGCCGCGATGGCAACATCGTTGAACACGCAGAAGCCGCTTCCGCGCTGGCGATAAGCGTGGTGCGTGCCACCAGCTAAATTTACTGAGACGCCTTCTTGTGTTGCGGCGCAGCAGGCGCCGATCGTCGCACCGACCGAGCGACGCGAACGTTCGACTAGCTGAGGGCTCCAGACAAAACCAATTTCGCGTTGTTCTTTCTCGCTCAGTTGGCCTCGAAGCACCGCCTGCAAATAACGCGGTTCATGCACCAACAACAGCTGCGTATCGGTTGCGCACGGCGCTTCTTGCAGCTCGATGCCCGCGTCACCGCTCAGTGCCTCGCGCAAGAGTCGGTACTTTGACATCGGAAACCGATGCCCCGCGGGAAGCGGCAAGACAAAATGATCAGAATAGAAGGCTTTCAAAATGGCTGGGCTGTCGCTTGCTATCGAAGACTCATAATTTAAC
>JABMMM010000098.1 GCA_013205565.1 Alcaligenaceae bacterium
GAGGCCTTGATACGTGCCAATGCGACAAAGATCAGCTATGCATCCCCCGGTAACGGGACGGGTGGTCACTTGGCGGCAGAGCTTTTCAAGCAGTCGGCTGGTGTTGAGATTACCCATGTTCCCTACAAGGGGGGTGGCGCTGTCATTGCAGACTTATTGGCAGGTCATGTCCAAATGACTTTCGCGACCTTGCCGTCTGTGATTGCGTATATCAATGCCGACAAAGTTCGAGCGCTTGCATTGACGACAAGTACACGTAGCTTTATTGAGGCGCCCACTATGATTGAGTCGGGATACGCAGGGTTTGAAATTTCTACCTGGCTTGGTTTTTTAGGGCCTGCAAACATGTCGCCTGCCTTGGTTCAAAAGATCTACGGCGATATTCAAAAGCTGATGCGCTCAGACGCTATGGCGGAAAAGCTTAAACAACAAGGCATGCTAGAGGTTGGATTATCACCGGTAGAGTTTGAAAAGAAAATCACTAAAGATGTGGATATGTATAAAAATATTATTCAGAAGTCTGGTTTAAAAGCGGGCTAAACATGTCTATCACCAATATCGTCACGCCAAAATGGTTGTCTGCGCACCTCAGCGATCCTGCGATCAAAATTCTGGATTGCACGACCTACATGCTTGCACAACCTGTCGGGCCTTCAAAAATTGAGAGTGGTCGCGCTCAATATCTGAAAGGGCATATTCCTGGTGCACAGCACGTGTGCATGGAGCAAGATTTTTCTGAGCCGGGTGCGCGCTTTGCCTTTACTGTGCCCAGCCCCGACACCTTTAATCGCTTGATGCAACGCCTTGGCATCCATCATGACGATCACGTGGTGCTGTACGGGCATCAGCAATTGTCTGTGGTGACGCGGATTTGGTTTGTGCTGCACGCGATGGGTCATCAAAAAATTTCGATTCTGAATGGTGGGTTGGCCCTGTGGGTGAACTCTGGCTTGGCCTTGAGCACTCAACTGCCCACAGTTAAGGCAAGTCATTACGAAGCCGTGCCAAAAGTCGAGCGCATAGCAGGCATCAACGAAGTCAGTGAAGCGATCAATGATCCTCAAAAAGTGCTCTTGAACGCACTGAAAAAAGAACAGTTTTTAGGGACGGGCGGTGCCCACTATGGCAGGCCTGGTCGCATACCAAACAGCGTCAGTTGGCCTGCGACCGACCTTTACGACCCACAAACAGGGGAGTTCAAAAGCTTGGCCGAATTGACTGCAATGCTTAGGCAGCTTGACTTGCAAGCTGGGCAGCAGGTGATCAATTACTGTGGAGGTGGCATCGCCGCCACCACAACAGCTTTTATTCTCGAGACGCTTGGGTTTACCAACTGGTCTATGTATGACAACTCAATGAACGAATGGGCAAATACACCAGACAAACCACTAATGACTGGCGAATAGGCTCAGCTGTTTTTTGCAAATGTCGCTGCTGTGATTTAGAAGTGCGATGGCAATGTTTTGCAAAAAAGGCAACACGGCCGCAGAACTGGATTTGTTTGAGGCGCTAATGCTCATCAGTCCCAAGACGCCTGAGATCGCGGTAAAGATTCATGAGGATCAAAAACCTCAAATTTGTCTGGCTCTTCCAACATATGGCTAAAAAGCACGAGGTTTGTTCCGCCCGCCTTTAGCCGTGAGGGGAACAAAATCCCTTTCGCTCCAGCAGAGAGCGCAATATCACCAATGACCCAACTAGGGGGTTCAATTCGTTGGTTAAACCACAACTCACGCCAATCGCAATAAAAGTCTTGCTAGATAGGCGCCCAGACTGAGGCAATAAAGCCGCCCGTGAAATCGATGACCTGATCAATAGAGAGCTGATAGCTAATTAACGTGCCAGGTTGCAGTAATGTGGACACTTGCTGATATTCTTGCAGAGCCGTTTCAGGCTCGGTTGCAAGGTAAATGGCCTCAATACCTGGCCTGTTAACCCTGCCGCCATGTCTTGCCGCCCCAGCACCACTCGTGGGCGCTACGGCCCACTTGGGCACATGCATTCTATAAACAGTACGCTCAATCAACGAAACCAACTTCATCCTGCTGCGCCCGCCTCGAGCGAACTGACATAACGCAGAACATCTTCGGCACGCCCTTCTGAAACCATTTGTTCTGCAGTTTTATAGCCAAAGGGTGGCAGCGGCTCATTTCGATACCAAAATATCGCTCGCGACACATCACCGGTCAGGTCACAGGCAGCACAGATCAATCGCAAGGCTTCTCGCAAAAAATTCTGCAGACTTTCTGACGTGGGCGCTCGGCTAATCGTATTTCTGTGCACGTGGGCCTGGCTGGCCAACGTTTGAACGTCCATACTCAATATGTCGCTAAAACGCTTGGGAGACAAAATAGACGGGCCGGCTTCTTTGTCCCGTAAAAAATCAATCAAACCTTCGAACCCATGACTCAGAGCAGCTGACGTTTGAAGCATAGTGGCTTGCATAATATTTAGTCCATAATAAGCTTTATTGACCTTATTATGCCTCAAATATGCACTTTTTGTTAACAATTTTTGCGTCGCATGTGCTCGACACAGCATCTCAAGGTTTAATTCGATCACTTTTTGAAGTTCTTTGATAAAAGCCAATCGGTTTATTTTTAACCCAGCTCACAAACCTTTGCATATCAGGATGGGCTTTCAAAGACTCGGCGGTATTGAGCGATTTTGCTAGTTCAGTCTCGCTAAACAAAGCATGTATCTGACGATGGCAGATACGATGGAGATACTCAGTGGCTCGACCCCCCTTAGATTTTGGAATGAGGTGGTGAGCGTCCTTTTGTGAGTTTGGAATCACTCTGTCGCAAATGGGGCAAATCAGTGACTCGGCTTCTTTTGCAGGCTCGATCTCCGTTGCAATCAGTTTTTTACGGACTCTACCAAGCATGATCCCTATCTGCCACCTTTGCCACCCACCAACCAAAGCGCCGTCGGACCGATGAGTTTAGAAATGCGATGGCGATGTTTAGCAAAAAGACGATAGCCTAACGCAAGCAAAGGGGCGAGGGTCTTGCGAGACATCACCCAAGCTAACCGAGGCAACCCTGCGCGCCGATACGCCTCACTAAATACTGCGGGTCCTTTTATGATCAAGCCGTTTTCGAACCGCCCAACCATCTCTGCGAGCGCTTGCGCACAGCTTACGCCCACAGCGCGTTCATCGTAGAGATCAGAGTTGATGTCAACAAACGCAAGCAAGCCAGCTTGATTTCGACGTGACAAGAACACGATCTCTGCCTGACATAAGGGGCATTTGCCATCAAAAAACAACGTGAGGCTTGGCAAATCAGCGGTTTTCAAAAGCGATCCTTAATTAATCAGACGGTCGCTTCATTTTAATCGACCCTCGCACCCGACTGCTTAATAATCGCAGGCCACTTGGCGATGTCATCTTTAATGAGCTTTGCTAAGGCGGAGGCAGATTACACCGAGGCGACATCAAAGCCCTGTGCCGCGAAAGATAGCGTTTCACATCGACACCAGCTTGAAATGTTATATATTGATATATAGTATACCGATACGCCATGCGGATGGCTGTTTGCTTGCACCCGCATCAGGTCCTGACGCAGAATCTCTTTAGCATTTTTATGAACTCAGAAAAATTTGACCGCGCAATGCACACAAATAAGCGAGTTGGCTTCATCGGTCTAGGCCTGATGGGTGGTGGCATGGCGATGAATATTCTAAAAAAACATGGTCAGCTCAATGTTTGTGATCCCGACGAGGCCGCAGTCGCACGCCTTGTCGCACTCGGCGCGACGCGCATGCCCTCAGCTCAAGAGCTTGGGGCGGCGTGCGATATCGTGTTGTTGTCTTTACCTGACCCTTCAATCTCTCTCGCAATTACCTTAGGCCCTGACGGTCTGGCTGAGCATCTCGCACCCGA
>JABMMM010000099.1 GCA_013205565.1 Alcaligenaceae bacterium
ACACTGCTAGTTGTGCCCGGGTGGCGGAATTGGTAGACGCGCACGGTTCAGGTCCGTGTGCCGAAAGGTGTGGAGGTTCGAGTCCTCTCCTGGGCACCATCCTAGTGTAATGCATAAAGCACCTGGCTTTTATGACAATGCCTCAAAATTCAGCTTGAATTTGTGAGGCTTTTTTGTTTCTGTGCTTGTACTCTATAGCGCCTTACGCATCAAAATATGCGAGATATTTGCGTCGAGGTATTCGACGCCCTCAGGCTTAAACCCGTGTCTTTCATAAAAGCCTTGCGCATGCGTCTGCGCCGACAGCACAACCTGAACAAATCCTTTTTTCCTCGCTTGGCTCATAAGCGCGAGAAGTACCGCACTGCCTAGCCCCTGACCGCGCACAGCCTTGAGTACAGCCATTCGCCCAATGTGACCATCGGGCAGCAAGCGACCCGTTGCCAAGGCTCGCCCCAAAGCATCAAATACAACAGCATGCTCGCAAGCGTCATCAAAAGCGTCGATTTCTTCGGCGAGCGGTACCTTCTGTTCTTGAACGAAGACTTCAAGTCGAATCGCCGAGGCACTGACCTGCAACCGAGACCAAGCGCCCACCTCAAGCCGCCAGGCCTCAGGCAGTCGCGGTACCCGTGGTTTAGAGTTTTTCTCTGCGCCCGCGTCAGACTGCTTTACCAAAGACGTCATGCTTTCTCCTAAGCTAGAAATTATACGATTCATTCATTCTTTCTGGTTTAACCTATCGGAGTATTTTCACCTGAAACGCGCCTGTTTACTTACAGACAGACGTGCCTGACCGGAGCCAAAAATGGCGCTGCTTTTATTTCGCTACCTTGCACTTTGGCTCGCCCTCGCCGTCTCGGGACTTGCGCCCTACTGGGCCCTGCAAGGCGATACCGCCGTATTCTGGTGGCTGGCGGCCGCTGGCGCTTGGATGCTGACTGCGTTGGGGATTCACGACCTGACTCAAACGCGCCATGCGATTTTGCGTAATTATCCAATCATCGGGCACCTGCGCTATTTATTTGAAGATTTGCGGCCTGCAGTGCGACAGTATTTCTTTGAGAATGACACCGATGAGGCTCCGTTTTCAAGAGCGAGTCGCTCGCTTGTTTATCAACGCGCCAAGCAAGAGATCGACAAGCGTCCCTTTGGCACTCAACTCGATGTGTACGACGAACGCTATGAATGGATGAATCACTCCTTGGCGCCCTCGCAGATTAACGACACAGATTTTCGCCTGACGGTAGGCGGCTCCGCTTGTCGGCAGCCAGTTTCACTCTCTGTGTTGAATATTTCGGCGATGAGTTTTGGTGCGTTGAGTGCCAATGCGATTTTGGCGTTGAACGAGGGCGCCAAGCTTGGGCAGTTTGCGCACGACACCGGTGAAGGCGGGATCAGCAGCTATCACCGTCAACCAGGCGGCGACCTCATCTGGAATATTGGCTCGGGCTATTTTGGTTGCAGAGACGAACAAGGTCGATTCTCAGAATCGCATTTTGTTGCTAATGCAAAGCTGCCGCAAGTGCGTATGATCGAAATTAAATTGTCGCAGGGAGCAAAACCTGGGCACGGAGGCATCTTGCCCGGCAGCAAAGTCACGGCAGAGATCGCCGCCGCGCGCGGCGTGCACATTGGCGAAGATTGCAACTCGCCCTCGGCGCACTCTGAGTTTGACACCCCCGTTGGACTTTTACATTTTGTGCAACGCCTGCGAGACTTGTCAGGCGGCAAGCCTGTTGGTTTCAAACTCTGTATTGGTCACGCCTGGGAATGGTTCGCGATCGCTAAGGCAATGGTCAAAACAGGCATCACGCCAGACTTTATTGTGGTCGATGGCTCTGAGGGCGGTACCGGCGCCGCGCCGATCGAATTCGTCGACCATGTTGGCACACCTTTGCGTGAGGCGATACGTTTGGTCCACAATACCTTGGTCGGCTTAAATTTGCGCAATCAAATTAAACTTGGTGCTTCCGGCAAAATCGTCTCTGCGTTTGATATGGCCCGCACCTTTGCCCTAGGCGCCGACTGGTGCAATAGCGCACGGGCTTTTATGTTTGCGATTGGCTGCATTCAAGCGCAACAATGTCACACGGGACGCTGCCCGACCGGTGTGGCCACCCAAGACCCAGAGCGGCAACGAGCCTTGGTACCTTTAGACAAGGCGCCGCGCGTTGCGCATTTTCATCAAAATACGTTGCACGCCTTGGCTGAGTTATTGCAAGCCTCGGGCCTAAAGCACCCAAAAGAGATCACCACCACGCACATTGCCTGCCGTGCTGCAGACAATCACATCAATTTGTTTTCGACTCTTTACCCAGGCATCACGCCAGGCTCATTATTGGCCGGCGAGCTCGAGCGCCCCGTCTTTAAAGTTGCCTGGCCGATGGCAAGCGCCGACAGCTTTGCACCCCTTGTCTCGCTTGACAGCCTGATTGCGCACTGAAAGCTCAGGCGGTTTTGCGCTCAAGCCTCATAGGCGCTCACCGCAACGCAATCCTCGTAGCGTGCAGGGCGATTGATGTAACCAGAATCGAGCATGCTGTGGGCCAGACGCGCAAAGCCCTCTCGTGAGATGGCACGCTGGCACGTCCAGAGCTCTGCCGCGTGATAGCGCGTGAGGCAATCCGTCAAAAGGTCAAGGCTCAAGTGAGGATAAAAAGGCTTAACCACGCGCGCGAGTTCGGCAGGACCGTGCGCTGCCAGCCAGGGCTTGAACTGCTCAATGGCAGCAATCATCGCCTCAAAACCCGCTTGGTTGCGCCGCATACCCTCGAATGTAGAGATAAAGGTTGTGTAAGCGGTGTAACCTCGCTCGCTTGCCGCGTGCACGACTTGCACGTTTTCTTGCGCTAAGGCCTGCGAGACAAAGGGTTCAAAGACCTGAATCACATCAAGCTCGCCGCGTAGCAACGACTCAAGGTTATCTTGCATGCTGCGCTCTGATACGCGCTTGAGAAGCGCGGGGTCAACCCCTGCATCGCGTAAGTCTTGCTGCAAACACAGCCAGGGCGTGGGCACCTCAGACACCGAGGCAACACGCAGCCCGAGCAAATCTTTAAGGGCGAAAGGCTTTTCTTGCGGGTTCAGTGCTCCTGCGTGATCTTGGCGACCTAACGTCGCGGTTTTGGCAGGCATGCGCCGAAGTAAAAAGAAAGGATCTTTGGCAGCAACTTCACAAAACGCGACTAACGAGTCTTCTGTGCGTTCGAACTGGTCACGTTCTTTAATCACCCGCAAAGGCCCACCCCACATCACATCGATGTTGCCCTTTGCAAGTTCAGCAATGCCGGCGCCGGGCGAGGCCGAATCCAGTAAGGTGATCGACACGCCTTGTTCAGCAAACAGCCCCAAGGCGTGGGTAGCATAGAAAGGCGCATAAAACACGGCGCGAAAGTTTTCAGCGAGTTTAAGATTCAAGATTAACCTGACACGTTGATGGAACACGGCGGACACGTTGACGAAAGGTAGCTTAAACTACTTACCACAGCTGCCTTAAAAAGACAAAGCGACTATATTAAAAAATATTGCGCTTTTATTAATTGGACTTATCATTTAACGGAATTTTTATGTCACGGACCCGCGTTTTTTTAAGTATGAGCGTTGCGCTTTTGGCTGCTCTATCCTCTTCGCTGAGCTTGGCTCAAACTGCAAGCTCGGGCTCAGCATATCCTGATAAGCCCGTGCGACTTATCATCACCGTACCTCCAGGTGGGGCCTCTGACTTTGTTGCACGGACGCTCTCAGAGCGTTTTGGCAAAGAATTAGGCACAACCATCTTAGTCGAAAACAAGGCTGGGGCGAATGGCACGATCGCCAGTGCCCTGGTTGCCCGTGCAGCACCCGACGGTTACACGCTGTTGCAATCGGGGATTTCGACTCACGGAATTGGTCCTTATTTTTACGAGTCGCTGCCCTACGCACCGTTCAAAGATTTGATCTCGATTGGCGCCATTGCTGAGTTTCCGATCATTTTGACGGTTAACGCCCAGTTACCCGTGCAATCCGTCAAAGACTTAATCGCTCTGGCAAAAACAAAACAATTAAGTTTTGCCTCGGCCGGCACGGGCAGCGCGCCCCATCTATCGGGCGAACTATTTAAAACTGAAACCAACGTCAATATGGTGCACGTGCCTTACAAAGGCTCGGCCCCGGCCGTCGTCGACGTGGCCAGTGGACAGGTCGATATGATGTTTGACGGTATCCCTGCGTTGGCGCCGCACATTAAAAGCGGCAAACTGCGCCCAATCGCTGCGGTCAGCCTCAAGCGCAATAGTCAGATGCCAGATCTGCCTACCTTCACCGAGTTGGGCTATCCCAGCATGATCGCCTCAGTTTGGTACGGCTTAATGGCGCCCGCGGGCACGCCACAGGCCATCATTGATAAAGTCAATGCGGCCATGAACAAAACCTTGGCTGTGCCCGAGTTGCAGAAAAAACTTGAAGACGGCGGCGCCATCGTGATGCCAGGTACCCCAAAAGAGTTTGAGGCGTTTTACCTCAAAGACTATGCGCGCTGGGGTGAAGTCATCAAGAAAGCCGGAATCTCGACCAAGCAATAAGTGTTCAGCCCCCTGTACCTGACGCCGGGTCGACCTTAAGCCAGGTCGATCACGGCGTTACCCATGACCTTGCCTTGTTCGACCGCCTCGTGCGCAGCGACAATATCTGACAAGGGATAGCGCGCGCCAATGGCGTGCACTAATTTTCCTGAAGCTAATAAAACATTGAGCTCTTTGAGCGCAAACGTGCGTTCAGTTGGCGTCAGGTCATAGACCAAAAAGAATTGAAAGCTCAGCGTATTGAACAAGCACACTCTGAACGGAATCAATGGGTCTGCGTATTCGTTTGAACCGTAGCACGCCACTGTTCCGTGTGGCGCCAGCGCACCTTGGCGCACTAAATCAGCCGTCGTTGAAAAATCCATATCAATAATAGCGTCAGCGCCACGACCACCCGTTAACGCTTTCACGCGCTCGGCGACGTTTTCAATTTTGTAATTAATCGTTTCAGCGACCCCCACTGCACGTGCATGCGCAGCTTTGGTGTCAGAGCTCACGGTACCAATCACGCGTGCACCTTTGAGCACGGCCATTTGTGCCGCGTAATGACCCACAGCCGCCGCCGCAGCAATCACCAAGACAGTCTTACCGGTCAGATCACCGCAGCGACGCACTGCCTCAAAAGCCGTCAGACCAGGAATGCCCATGCACGCAGCCGCATCAAAATTGGTGTTGTCGGGCAGAGCAACTGCTTGTGCTTCAGGCAACACGATGTACTGCGCGCAGGTGCCAAAGGGGCGCCCGAACTGACCATTCCAGGTCCAAACTCGTTGACCGATTCGGCTAGCAGAGACCCCTGCGCCAACCGCGTCGATCACTCCGCCAGCATCGCTATGCGGGATAATCCGCGCTGCGTTCAATGCACGACCACGACGCGATTTCACATCAGAGGGGTTGACACCCGAAACGCTAATTTTGACGCGAACTTCACCCGCACCCACCTCGGGTGTCGCCATCTCACCAAGCACTAACACCTCGCGGGCTTCACCATTTTTTTCGTACCATGCTGCTTTCATTTTCTATTCCTTACGTCTTTGGCTGTGCCGACGGAAATTTCGGGGCACGTTTGTTTTTTACTGCATCCAGGCCTTCGCGCGCGTCAGCCCCTAAAAATCCAAACATCTCTAAGCTTAGCGAATTATCAAAAATTGGCCCAGCCATGCGCATCCAGTTGTTCAAGGATTTTTTTGTATTCTGAATCGCAGACTGACTGCCAACAGACAGTTTTTTTGCAATGGCCAAGGCTCTGGGCATCAGCTCGGCGTGCGGTACGCAAAACGTGACCAAACCAATGCGTTCAGCTTCTTTGCCATCGATAAAATCAGCCGTCATCAAATAGTATTTTGCCTTCGCCATACCGCACAGCAAAGGCCAGATAATTGCCGCATGGTCGCCAGCCGCCACACCAAGTTTGACATGACCGTCGGTGAACTTTGCATTCTCAGAAATAACGCTGATATCGGCAAGCAAAGCGACGGCCAACCCCGCGCCAACGGCCATCCCATTGATCGCAGAAATAATGGGCTTATCGCAGGCCAACATGTTGTAGACCACATCAGCAGCCTCTTGTTTGACGATCGCGATTTGTTCGGGATTACCCACCATGGTTTCGACCCAAGCCAGATCACCACCCGCCGAAAACGCCCGATCACCCGCGCCGGTCACAACCGCGACCCGCGTCTGTGGATCGTTTTGCACGACGTCCCAAATCTTGGTGAGCTCCCAGTGCAGGCGAGCGTTGGTCGCGTTCATGACCTCGGGCCGGTTCAGCGTGATTAGCAGCACGCCCTCATCCGGTCGGTCAAAGTTTAAAAACTGAAAATCGTCGTAGACCATAGGGTTATCCTAAAAGAATTTTTTTTAGTTTACGCACCGCGCAGTCGGGCGTGGTCAATACGGGCACCGAGGCTAGTTTTTGTGCCTGTACAGCGGCCGAAGCCATTGAAAATTGACCAAATACGATCGTGTAATAGCCCTTTAATGTTGCAACTTTCTGCGCAATGATTTGATCATGTTTTGCATGATCACCCGCAAGCAAGGCATCAAACGCCCCATCAACAAGCATCGCCTCAACCTCAAGCGTGGTGCCACGCGACGCCAGCATCTCGTTTAACTCTTCGGTCAGTGCCGGAATGGACGGCCCGAAAGTCGTCAACAGCGCGACCTTGCCACCGCGCTCGATCACCTCTTCGAAGAGAGCCTCGTTGGGCGTCAAGATTGGGATCGAGTGCTTAAGCTTCAAGGCTTCGATCGTTGCGCCAAACGCCGAGCAAGTAAACAAAATAGCCGTTGCCTCAGCGGCAACGCAATACTGCCCGAGCAAAGCAAACCGTAGCGGAATCGAATCCGGCAAGCGCCCCGCTTCGCGCACATCCAGCACAAGCGAGTCTTCTAACAAATTCATCACGCGCGCCTCGGGCCATAGCGCTGCAAAGCTTGCCAGCGCTGGCTTCATCGATACGTCGCCCGCGTGAATCAAATAAATTTTTTGTAGCGCCGTCATTGCAATCCTTTTCTGCTCTGGTTGAAGCTTCGCAGCTTTGAGCGTCAGACCAAACAATCCTTGAATCGTCTGCTCAAAAGTTAGATCACAAGTCGTGCACGTAAATCAGCGATCTGCGCATCGCTATAGCCAAACTCGTGCATCACCTCATCGGTTTCGCCGCCTCGTGCAGGCGTGGCCGAGCGGATTTCGCTTGGCGTACGCGACAAACCAACCGGCTGGCCCACCACTTCAATGTCACCTAACTCAGGGTGATGCACTGCCGTCGCAATCCCCAAGTGGCGGGTCTGCGCATCAGCAAACACTTGATCCATCGTATAAATCGGTCCACACGCTACGCTCGCCGCTTCAAAGCGCTCGATCCACTCTTGCGTCGAGCGCGTGCGCGTAATCACGTAGAGCGCTTGATTTAACGCCACCCGATTGTTAGAGCGAAGCTTGCCAGTTTTATACTCTTCTTTGGTCAACAGATCCTCGGCACCCATTGCCCGGCAAAGTCTTTCCCACATCTGCTGTGCACCCGCACCGGCGATGTTGATGTGGCCATCCGAGGTCGGAAACACACCCGTCGGAATCGAAGTTGGGTGATCGTTGCCCGCTTGCTCTGGAATCTCTTTATTAATTAACCAGCGCGCCGCCTGAAAATCAAGCATACCAATCATCGACTCAAGCAACGAGGTCTGCACCCACTGGCCTTTGCCTGATTCTTCACGCTCGAGCAGCGCGGTTAAGACGCCAAGCGCGCAGAATAAGCCCGTCGCAGAATCCGCCACTGCGATGCCCGCACGCACTGGCCCTTGCCCGGGTAAGCCAGTAATCGCCATCAAACCTCCCATCCCTTGCACGATCTGATCGTAGCCAGGCCGCTTGGCGTAAGGGCCATCTTGGCCAAAGCCAGAGATACTGGCGTAGACCAGACCGGGATTGGTTTGACTCAAGCTTTCATAATCGATACCCAGTCTAAACTTCACATCAGGCCTAAAATTTTCAATAATGACATCGGCCTGGTCCGCCATTTTTTTAAAAATTGTGATGCCCTCCGCTTCTTTTAAATTAAGCGTCAAACTGCGTTTGTTGCGATGCAGGTTTTGAAAGTCTGGGCCCAAGCGGGTGTCACCCCAACCGTCGCTTACGCCCAAGGCCTCGGGGGTTTCGATTTTGATGACATCGGCACCCCAGTCTGCGAGCTGACGCACTGCCGTCGGGCCCGAACGCAAGCGTGTCAGATCAAGCACTTTGAAGCGAGCCAAGGGGCCGCGGCGTGTCGTTGTCATGTTTATTTCCTCATTGATTTTTGTGCTTGAGCCAACTCACCCCAACGCTTATAGTCGCGCTCGATCATGGCTGCAAATTCGGCTGGGGTACCCGTTAGGACTTCGAAGCCAGCCGCACTCAAATTTTTCTGCACATCAGGCATCGCCAAAATCGCATTGATATGCTTGTTTAAGAACTGCACGATCGCCTCAGGCGTCCCCTTAGGGGCGACAATGCCATACCAACCATTTGCCTCAAATGCTGGGAAGCCCGCTTCGGCTGCGCTTGGCACATTGGGTAAGGCCGCGACTCGCTTATTACCCGTTACCGCCAAGGCCTTGAGCTTGCCAGCGTTGAGCAAAGGGATCGCCGAGGGCAAGCTCGCCACCATGACGTCAATATCGCCACGCGACAGCTCAACCACGGCAGTCGTCGCGTTTTTGTAGGGGATATACAGCATCCGCGTCTCGAGCAGGGTCTGAAACAACACCCCGATCAGCTCAGTTTGCGATGAGGTCGAAGCAAAGGTCGCTCCGCCCTTTTTTTGTTTTGCAAACTGCCCAAACTCTTGCAAATTTTGATATGGCGACGCGGGATAGGTCACCATCAGATAGGGTTGGTTAACCCCCACCGCCACTGCAACAAAATCCTTCAAGGGTTCATAGCCAATATCGGGGTATACAAAGGGATTCACCGCCATCGTACTGACAAAGGCAAGTGTCAAGGTATAGCCGTCGGGAGCCGCTTTTGCGCCATACGTGGTGCCAATCCCGCCCTGTGCGCCGGGCTTATTTTCGACCACTACGGTTTGCTGCAGAACCTCGCCAAGCTTTTGAGCCATCACACGGGCAAAGGCGTCAGTGCCGCCGCCCGGGGCATTTGGCACAACCAGTCGAATCGACCGCTCGGGATAAGCCTGCGCATCTTGCGCACCCAACCAACTTAGTGTGGCACACGAAACCAGTACGCTTAACTTCAATAATTTTGAAATCAGATCTTTCAACTGTTGTCTCCGGTGTGGATCAGTGTCCAACACTTTTTATCGGTTTTGCGCGTAAAACCTCGCCGTTCAGGGCGGGGATGTAAGGGCGGAAGGCACAGCCTTCCATTTTTTGGCCTTTAATTTAGCGTGGCGTTTGCTGTTGTTCAATATACTTGCAAATAACGGAAATTGGCGCACTGCCGCAGCTTCCTGAAAAATAACTTGGCGACCACAAAGCGCCGCCCCATAGCTTCTTACGGATGTTTGGGTCATTCTTTTTGCGAATCATTAAGCTAGAGATACCTTTAAGACTATTCACGAGTTTTGACACGGCTACTTTAGATGGATAGTTCACCAGCAAGTGTACGTGATCGTCTTCCCCTTCAAACTCGATTTACTCTGACTCGAAATCAGTGCAAACGCTAGCAAATATCGGGCGTAGGTCGTCAAGTCTTTCTTTTGTGAATCCATCACGCCTATATTTTGTTACACAGAAACAGTTTTTGTTGCAAAGACTCACAGAATTTGTACCTTACAGATACAACTTTTACACAGGTAATTTGGTGATCTACCTTGATCGCGCAAATATAATTCAAGGTATGAAACGTTTGCAGGCTTACAGATACGAATTAATGCCAAATGGCGACCAGCTGCGCGATATGCG
>JABMMM010000100.1 GCA_013205565.1 Alcaligenaceae bacterium
CTCCACAGTCCGCAACACTCCCCACAGACCCGCATGAACCCAAACCTGTAGGCAAAAAAATACCAACCCCGAAAGGTTGGTATGTGCGGTAGTGGTGGAGCCGGGGGGAATTGAACCCCCGTCCGCGAGCCCTCTGCAGGCAGTTCTACATGCGTAGTCGTTTCATTTTGAATTTAACCTTGGACTTTGCCAAACGACAGGCCGGACCTTGGCGATTCACTTGGATTTAAGAAGTTGACGAGTGACCCGCCAACCGCCGATTCTTTGTAAATGACGCTGCTGTAGATTTCTCTACCTGACCCAAAGACAAATCAGTGCAGCGGCTCTACCGCTTAAGCGGCCAGAGCGAAACGCTCGTCGTTGGCGTTTATAGTGTTTCCAGTGGATTTACGAGCGAACTGGGGCTCGGCATGCCCTGCACTGTTTCGCGACCCACGTCGAATCCGGATCGGCCCCAGTAATAAGATTGTAGACGAACAACCGTCACAATCAGACAACAAAGATGTAAAAGAGTGCGGCGATTGTTATTTGTTGTAAATCTTCTTGCGCCAGATCATTTTTTAAGTATCAAACTAACCCATTAACTGCTTAATCGCAGGCCACATATCCCGCGCCGAGTACGCGCAATGATCCGCCTGCCAAGTTTCGGGTGGATGTTCAGGCCCGCAATAGCCATAGGCGGCAGCAATCGAGGGCATACCGGCGGCCTGTGCTGCCTGAATATCTCGCAGATCATCGCCCACATAGAGGCATTGCTCGACCCCAAACCCTGCTTGCTTCGCAGCATGTAAAAGCGGAAGAGGGTGGGGCTTAGTGTGCGCTGTCGTATCACCGCACACTAGCACCGCGCAATCTTGTGCCAGGCCCAAGGCCGTCACAAGCGGTGTGGCTAGGTAAGTGGCTTTGTTGGTCACAATCCCCCAGGTCATCCCTGCGTCTTTAATCTGCGCCAATAATTCAGTCACTCCATCAAACAGACAGGTCTCAACCATCATGGCGGCTTCGTAGTCTTTTAAAAACTGCACGCGATGCGCTTCGTAGGCCTCGTCAGTAGGCGTCAAATTCAATGCGCAACGCAATAACCCGCGTGCACCCGCCGAAGAGTACGGGCGCAGCACTTCAAGCGGTAAGGGCTCAAGGCCGGCCCGTGTGCGCTGACGATTGGCTGCGGCCCCCAGATCGGAGGCCGTGTCGGCCAAGGTGCCGTCAAAATCAAACAAAATCAGTGCAGTCATTTTTTGGTAGCCATCAGGTAATTGACGCTGGTGTCATGGTTAAGCGAATAGTGCTCGGTAAAGGGGTTATAGCCCATGCCCATCAGTTGCTGTGTGGTGAGCCCAGCAGCGCGTGCCGACGCCGCAAGTTCGCTGGGTCGTATAAAACTGCGCCAGCTATGCGTGCCGCGCGGCAACAGGCGCAAGATATATTCGGCACCCACAATGGCAAACAGAAACGATTTTGGATTGCGATTCAGTGTTGTAAAAAACACCCAACCACCCGGCTTGACCAGCGTTGAGCAGGCGCGCACGATCGAGCCTGGGTCGGGCACGTGCTCGAGCATCTCCATGCATGTGACGATATCAAATTGCGCGGGTTGCTCAGCGGCCATGTCCTCGGCGCTAATGCTACGGTACGTGACAGGTACGCCTGACTCTAGGCCATGCAGCTGTGCCACTTTTAATGATTTGTCGGCTAGGTCAATACCTGTGACTTCAGCGCCAGCCACAGCCATACTTTCAGCCAAGATCCCACCACCGCAACCTACATCGAGTATTTTTTTACCCTGCAGGCCACCCACGAGCTCTTTAATCCAGTTCAACCTTAAGGGGTTGATAGCATGGAGTGGTTTGAATTCGCTATTGGGATCCCACCAGCGTGAAGCCAAAGCACTAAATTTGTCGAGTTCAGCTTGATCGACGTTGCTAGCAGGAGGGGTAGGGCTTGTCATTTTTGTTCATCCATAAACACTCATGCCCAAGCGCGCGAACAATAAGCCGTAGACACATTCAAGCTATGGTCGCATGAAGCGCTTCTGAGGTGAGGCAAAACCCTTCAGGGCATAAAAAAAGACCCCGCAAGCGAGGTCTTTTTAGTCAAAGCCCACCGCACAAGGCGGTGGTACTCAGCCAAAGGTAGAGGGATTAACCCTTGCTACCGATGATTTCGACGTCTACGCGGCGGTTCTTGGCACGACCAGCTGCTGTCTTGTTGTCAGCAATCGGTTGTGATTTACCTTTACCAGAAGCGGTGATGCGGTTTGCATCGATGCCTTGGGTAACCAAATATGCTTTGACAGCAGCGGCGCGGCGCTCTGACAAGCCTTGGTTGTATGCATCTGAACCGATCGAGTCAGTGTGACCGATAGCAATGATGGTTTCAAGTTTGATAGCTTTTTGCTGAGCGACAACCTGGTCAAGCAATTTTCTGCCTTCAGGTTTGACGATGGCCTTGTCAAAGTCAAACAGGGCTTCGGCTTTAATCGAAACTTTGTCTGCCATTGGATTGGCTTTTGGCTTACCGCAATCAACTGAAGCAGTTGCTGGGGTCCAGAAGTTATTCTGCCAGCAAAGTTCGTTGGTGCCGTTTTTCCAAGTTAGTTCGTTGGTGCCATTACGCCAGTTGTCAACCGCTTGTGCGGAAGCAACGCCTGAGGCGGTGATAGCTGCAAAGGCAAATGCCAGAGCGATTTTGGAGGTCTTGTTCATAATTTTCCTCGATGAGCTTGTTGCTGGATAAGTGACTCGCAGCGAACCCCCGCCGCAAATAAATACATCAAAATATTAGGTCAGTACGGCCGATGTCTGCCCTGAAAAAAACATCACTGGTCTAATCTTCTTTGTGCTGTGTCGAATCTTAAGCTATTTGTTGAACTTTTGTCGGACTTCTTGAATTCGCAAGGCTTTCATAGTCGGATTTCTACGGTTCCGTGTGGTTTCTTGTTGGTTTTTGGCAACAATCGTGGTTTTTTCGTCAAAACGTTCAGTCTCTAGCCCTGTTTATTAGCCCTTTCTGGCCCTATTTTCTAGCTTTATTTTCTAACCTTAAGTTGCAAGTGAAAGTCCGTCACGAGTTACCTGCCTGCTGCGTTGCGCTTGAATCAATGCAAAGAGAAAACAGAGCCTTATGTCAGAGACATAGTTTAAAGGTGTTCCTGTCTTGAAAAGTTCATATAAGAGGCGGGCGGTGTAGAATGCAGGGTTAGCTTTGGCTTTTATTTACGCCCCGATTTCGGGTTTTACCCTCCCTGTTTATCCACCGTCAGCTTATGGATTCCTTCGCCAAGGAAACACTTCCGATTTCACTGGAAGAAGAAATGCGCCGCAGTTATCTAGATTACGCAATGAGCGTGATCGTGGGGCGCGCCCTCCCGGATGTCCGTGATGGTCTCAAGCCTGTGCACCGTCGTGTTTTGTTTGCGATGCACGAACTCAACAACGACTGGAACCGCGCTTACAAAAAGTCGGCCCGTATTGTCGGTGACGTAATCGGTAAGTACCATCCGCATGGCGACCAGGCGGTCTATGACACCATCGTGCGTATGGCGCAAGACTTTTCTCTGCGCTATATGTTGGTCGATGGTCAGGGTAACTTTGGCTCGATTGACGGCGACAATGCAGCGGCGATGCGTTACACCGAAATCCGTTTGTCCAAAATTGCGCACGAGTTGTTGGCTGATATCGATCAAGAAACCGTTGACTTTGGCCCTAATTATGACGGCAGCGAAAACGAGCCTCTGCTTTTGCCCTCGCGCTTACCCAACTTATTAGTGAACGGCAGCTCAGGGATTGCGGTGGGGATGGCCACCAATATCCCCCCGCACAACTTGGCTGAGGTTGTCGATGGCTGCTTATATTGCTTGCGCAACCCTGAATGCACAATCGACGAACTGATTGAACTGATCCCCGCGCCTGATTTTCCGACAGGTGGCATTATTTACGGCATCGTTGGCGTGCGCGAAGGGTATCGCACGGGCCGCGGGCGTGTCATCATGCGCGCTAAAACACACTTCGAAGATTTTGCGACCAATCGCCAGTCGATTGTGGTCGATGCCTTGCCTTACCAAGTCAATAAAAAGACCTTGCAAGAGCGTATCGCCGAGCTCGTCAACGAAAAGAAAATCGAAGGCATTTCAGATATTCGCGACGAATCCGATAAAGACGGTATGCGTCTGGTGATCGAGCTTAAGCGCGGTGAAGTGCCTGAGGTGGTTTTAAACAATCTCTATAAGCATACTCAGCTGCAAGACACCTTTGGTATGAATCTGGTGGCCTTGGTGGATGGTCAGCCTCGCCTGCTGAATTTAAAGCAGATGGTCGAGTATTTCTTATCGCACCGTCGCGAAGTGGTCACGCGTCGCACGGTGTTTCAGCTGCGCAAAGCGCGCGAGCGTGGGCACGTGCTCGAGGGCCTGGCCGTGGCACTCGCAAATATTGATGAGTTCATCCGAATTATTAAGGCTGCACCAACGCCACCCGTTGCGCGTCAGGATTTGATGGATCAATCCTGGGACTCGTCTTTGGTGCGCGAAATGTTATCGCGAGCAGACTCTGAAGCGGTAGGCGGGCGTGCGGCCTATCGGCCAGATAATTTGCCCGAGACGTTTGGTTTACAAGGCGATGGTCAATACCGTTTAAGCGAAACGCAAGCGCAAGAAATTTTGAACATGCGTCTGCAACGTCTGACCGGCCTTGAGCAAGACAAGATCGTCAGCGAGTACAAGGGCGTGATGGATACGATCTCTGACTTGCTCGATATCTTGGCGCGTCCTGAGCGTATCACGATCATTATCAGTGATGAGTTGCAGGCCATCAAGACCGAATTTTCGGTCAATGCCAAAGATTCACGCCGATCGGATGTCGAGCTCAATGCAACCGATCTTGATACTGAAGACTTGATCACGCCTGTGGATATGGTGGTAACGCTGTCTAACAGTGGCTATATAAAGAGTCAGCCCCTGTCTGAATATCGCGCGCAGCGCCGCGGCGGTCGTGGCAAGCGGGCGGCGGCCACCAAAGAAAACGACTGGATTGATCAGCTCTTCACGGCGAACACGCACGACTTCTTGTTGTGCTTTTCTGACCGCGGTCGCCTTTACTGGCTCAAGGTCTGGGAAGTCCCACAAGGTACTTCAACCTCGCGTGGGCGTCCCATCGTCAATATGTTTCCGCTTGTGGATGGCGAAAAGATCACAGTCATCTTGCCGATCAAGGCGTTTAGCGACGATCAAACCATCTTTATGGCAACCTCGCGCGGTACGGTTAAAAAGACCTTGCTGTCGGATTTTTCAAACCCACGCAAGGCCGGCATTATTGCCGTCGATCTCGATGAGGGCGATTTCTTGATCGGGGCTGAACTCACCGACGGCAAGCACGATGTCATGCTGTTCGCTGATTCGGGCAAGGCAGTACGCTTTGACGAAAACGACGTGCGTCCGATGGGGCGCAACGCCCGTGGTGTGCGCGGGATGCAGCTTGAAGAGGGTCAAGCGGTCATTGCCATGTTGGTCGCCGGCGACGAAACGAAAACGGTGCTCACGGCCACGCAAAATGGTTTCGGTAAGCGGACCCCCATTGGTGAATACACCCGCCATGGCCGTGGCACCAAAGGCATGATTGCGATTTCGACGTCTGCACGCAATGGCAAGGTGGTGGGGGCGGTCCTGGCCAATGCCACTGACCAGATCATGCTGATCACAACGGGCGGCGTTTTGGTGCGTACACCCGTTTCGGGCATCCGTGAGATGGGCCGCGCAACTCAGGGTGTGACGCTAATTAGTGTTGACGATGGCAGCATGTTGTCTGGCGTACGTCGCGTGGTTGAAAGTGATGTCGATGACGAGGGTGATGATCCTTCAATCGAAGGCGCAACACCCGACGCGAGTGCACCAGACACCCTTGGTGAGGCCGGTTCGGAGTCTTAAACCTATGGCGCGCCCCTGGAATTTTGCGGCAGGCCCCTCGGTAATGCCTGAGGTGGTCTTGCAGCAAGCGGCTGCAGAAATGCTTGACTGGCACGGCAGCGGTATGTCGGTGATGGAAATGAGTCATCGCGGGCAAGAGTTTCTGCAGATTTGCAGCGAAGCTGAGGCCGATCTTCGTGAGTTGCTGGCGATTTCTGAGGATTATGCAGTTTTGTTTATGCAGGGCGGCGCCACGGCCGAAAACGCGATTATTCCTTTGAATTTGCTGGGTCGGGTCGCGCAGCCTAAAGCCGATTTTGTGCTAACGGGCGTTTGGTCTGCCAAGGCGCAGCAAGAATGTTTGCGCTATGGCGATGCCCACATTGCTGCAAGCAGCGCTGCACCTACGGTCATTGATGGCGTGCAACAGCAGCCTTTTACCTGGGTACCTGACCCCGAGACCTGGCGGGTGCGCAAAGACGCGGCCTATTTGCATCTCTGTAGCAACGAAACCATTGGAGGAGTCGAAACAATGGCTTGGCCTTCGATGGCGAGCTTAGGGGCGCCTGAGGTGCCTTTGGTGGTTGACGCCTCGTCGCACTTTTTGTCGCGTCCGTTTTCAGTTGAGCAAACCGGCATGATTTTCGCCGGTGCGCAAAAAAATGCGGGCCCAGCAGGGCTGACGATTGTGATCGTACGGCGTGATTTGACTGGTCACGCTTCGCCGATTTGCCCTTCGGCGTTCGATTACGCCAAGGTCGCGGCGCAACAGTCAATGTTTAACACGCCACCAACCTACGCCATTTATATGGCAGGCTTGGTTTTTAAGTGGCTGAAACAGCAGGGCGGTTTGGGGCAAATCGAACAACTCAACATCGCTAAAGCGCAAGCTTTGTATGGTTTTTTTGAGCAGAGCGGGTTTTATCGGTTGCCCGTACAGCGTTCTGTTCGTTCGCGCATGAACGTGCCGTTTTTTTTGCCCGAAGCCGCTCTTGACACAGACTTCTTGCAAGGCGCGCAAGCGCGTGGTTTGATGCAGTTAAGAGGGCATAAATTCGTAGGTGGCATGCGTGCTTCGATTTATAACGCGATGCCGCTTCAAGGTGTGCTGACACTGGTTGACTATCTTAAGGACTTTGAGAACGCGCATGGATGAGTCATTTCAAGCTAAGTTATTGCCGTTACGCCAGCGTATTGATCAAATCGACGCCGAGATTCTTGATTTGTTTAATCAACGCGCCCGCACGGCCCAAGAGGTCGGTGAGCTCAAGCATGCGTTCAATGCGCAAGGCCCGGTGCTGCGCCCCGAGCGCGAGGCGCAGGTCATTCGTCAGTTGCAAACGCTCAATCGGGGGCCTTTGCCCCCAGAGGCCGTGTCTGCTGTCTGGACCGAGATCATTTCAGCGTGTCGCGGTCTTGAACAAGCCTTGACAGTCGCTTTTTTGGGGCCTGCGGGTTCATTTTCTGAACAAGCCGCCTTTGAGCATTTTGGACATTCGGTCACGGGAATGCCCTGCGCTTCGTTTGACGAGGTGTTTCGTGCGGTTGAGGCGGGTGCGGCACAGGTTGGTATGGTGCCCGTTGAAAACTCAACCGAAGGGGCTGTCAATCGTACGCTTGATTTATTGTTGGGTTCGTCGTTACGTATCTTGGGCGAACGCTCGTTGTTGATTCGTCATTGCTTGTTGACTAAAAATGGTGACATGACGGGCATCACCAGGATCATGGCGCACCCTCAGGCGTTAGCACAGTGTCAAAACTGGTTAAACCGAGAGTACCCCGGCATCAAGCGCGAACCGGTCTCGAGTAACTCTGAGGCCGCTCGCCTGGCGTCGCTCGACGCATCGATCGCCGCCATCGCAAGCGATATTGCCGCGCGAGCCTGGGGCTTGCAAATGTTGGCAGCAGGTATTCAAGACGACTCGCAAAACCGCACACGCTTTTTGGCGATTGGTCAGCTGGCGATCTTGCCTAGCGGGCGCGATAAAACCAGCTTGATTCTTGCGGTTGCAAATCGGGCTGGTGCGGTCTATCAAATGCTAGAACCTTTGTCGGCGAACGGTGTCTCCATGACGCGTTTTGAGTCGCGGCCTGCCCGCACCGGCCAGTGGGAATACTATTTTTATGTTGATCTTGAGGGGCACTGCGAAGATGCTCCGGTTAAAAAAGCGTTAGCGACGCTCGAGCAGGATTGTGCCTTTTATAAATTATTGGGCTCTTATCCTGCACAATAGTTTTTCTTTTTTTGATCCCTGTTGGTGGCACCTTTATGTCGTCTAAAGACTCGATTTTGATTGCTCCCCCGCACGTTGCGGCGATCGCGCCCTATCAGGCCGGAAAACCGATTGAAGAGCTCGCGCGCGAATTCGGGCTTGACCCCGCACAGATCGTCAAGCTTGCTTCAAACGAAAATCCCCTTGGGATGCCCGAGTCGGCACGCCTGGCGATCGTAGCTGCCACGGCGCACTTGGGGCGCTACCCTGATCCGGCCGGCTTTGAGTTAAAGCAGGCCTTGTCCGCGCGCTGGTCGGTGCCGCAAAATTGGCTCACGCTCGGTAACGGGTCAAACGATATTCTTGAACTCGTGGCCTCGGCCTTGCTCGAACCCGGCAGCTCGGTCGTGTATGCCCAACACGCCTTCGTGGTGTATCGCCTGGCTACGCAAGCGCGCGGTGCGCGCCATTTGGTCGTGCCCGCCAAAGATTTTGGTCACGACTTGCCTGCCATGCTTGAGGCGATTGATGGCACAACGCGTGTCGTGTTTATTGCCAATCCAAATAATCCGACAGGCACATATTTACCTAACGCGCAGCTTGAGGCGTTTCTTGAGGCTGTCGCGCAGCGTCACGGTACGCGCGTAACCGTTGTGCTTGACGAGGCCTATAACGAGTTTCTTGAACCCGAACAGCGCGTCGACAGCGTGGGCTTGGTCAAACGTTACGCCAACTTGCTGGTGTCGCGCAGTTTTTCTAAGGCCTACGGTTTGGCTGGTTTGCGTGTTGGGTATGCGATTGCGCAGCCGACACTGACCGATTTGATGAACCGCGTGCGCCAACCGTTTAACGTGAACTCGCTTGCTCAGGCGGCGGCCATTGCCGCGCTACAAGACACCGAATTCTTGGCAAAAAGTTTTACCGTCAATCGTGAGGGTAAGGCGCAGTTGCAGCAAGGCTTTGCCAAGCTCGGTTTAACGTTTGTGCCCAGTTATGCCAACTTTGTACTCGTAAAAGTGGGTGACGCGGCGCGTGTCAATCTTGAATTGCTCAAGCGCGGCGTGATTGTACGTCCGGTTGCGGGCGATGGCTTGCCTGAGTGGCTGCGCGTGTCGATTGGGTTGCCCAATGAAAATCAAAAATTTCTCGAGGCGTTAGCGGCAGTTGTGCAGGCTGGCGCAAAGTGAGCGCAGTGTCACAAACTAGCCCCCTCTATATTCCAACGCTGGCGATCGTTGGTGTGGGTTTAATTGGCGGATCCTTTGCAGCAGCGTTGCGCCAAGCAGGCTGCGTAGGGCGTGTGTTGGGTGCCGGACGCAGGCCCCAAACCTTGCAAGAGGCCGTGCGCTTAGGCTTGATTGACGAAGCGGTCAGCCTTGAAGAGGCCGCGCAGCGAGCAGATTTTATTTTTGTCGCAGCCCCCGTGGGGGCGTTTGCTGCAATTTTTGCAGGGTTAAAGCCCACGCTGAATCCTAGGGCTGTGATTACCGACGGCGGTAGCACCAAGCAAAACGTCATCAACGATGCCCGCGCGGGCTTACAAGACTGCCTTGCCCAGTTCGTGCCTAGCCATCCGATGGCAGGTTCGCACGAAACCGGGCCGCAAGCGGCCGATGCCAACTTGTATCAGGGCAAACGTGTCGTACTCACGCCTTTGGTTGAAAATCACCCTCAAGATATTGAGCGTGTGCAGGCTGCCTGGCGGGCGTGTGGCGCAAATTTAGTGACGCTTGACCCGGCCCAACACGATGCTGCGGTGGCTGCGATTAGTCATCTGCCGCATTGGGTGGCGGCGTTGTATATGCAGCATCTGACACAAAGCGATGACGCTGCGCTTAAGCTTGAACTTGCGGGGTCTGGCTTTCGAGATTTCACACGCGTGGCGCAGGGGTCACCCGAAATGTGGCGCGATATTTTTGAGGCCAATCGCCAGGCCATGCAAACCGAGATCGCGACCTTTCGAAAAGTACTTGAACGCGCCGAGCATGCCCTAAACGCAGGCGACTACGCCTATCTGCAAGACATGCTCGAGGTGGCTTCGCAAGCGCGCCGCGACTGGGTAGGTAAGCAATCGTGAGTGGTGCTGCGTTTCTTGATCTGCCGCGCGTCAAATACGTTCGGGGCGAGGTCGCGTTGCCTGGCTCAAAAAGTATTTCAAACCGCGTACTGCTCTTGGCGGCCTTGGCGCAGGGTTCGACGCGCATTGACGGTTTGCTAGCGTCAGACGATACGACGGTGATGCTCAACGCGTTGCAGCAACTCGGGGTGCAGGTCACACGTCATGCTGCCGATTCAGTCACGGTGCAAGGTGTGTCGCGGTTTGCAGTGGGCAAGGCTGACTTGTTTATGGGAAACGCTGGTACGGCGATTCGCCCGTTGACGGCGGTGTTGGCGCTGATGGGTGGGCACTATGGGCTCTCGGGCGTGCCGCGCATGCACGAGCGCCCGATCGGGGATTTAGTCGATGGCTTGCGCGACTGGGGGGCGAACGTCACCTACGCGGGCCAAGACGGTTATCCACCGCTTCAGATTGCCCCGCCAGGCGCATTGAGTGAGCGCGTACGCGTGCAGGGCTCAGTATCGAGTCAGTTTTTGACTGCCGTATTGATGGCGGCGCCCTTGGCTGTGGCGCGCTCGGGTCGCCCACTTGTCATTGAGGTGCTGGGCGAACTAATTTCCAAGCCTTATATCGACATTACCTTGAATCTGATGGAGCGTTTTGGGGTGCAGGTTGAACGCGTAGGCTGGCAGCAGTTTATTGTGCCAGCGGATGCGGCGTATCAATCGCCCGGTCAGATTTTTGTCGAGGGCGATGCCTCGTCAGCCTCTTATTTTTTAGCGATGGGGGCCTTGGGCTTAGGGCCACTACGCGTGTTGGGCGTGGGGCAAGACAGTATCCAGGGCGACGTGGCGTTTGCCGATACGGTGCAAGCCATGGGCGCGCGCGTCAGGCGCGAGGCTGCCTCAATCGAGGTGTCGGGGGTCGACTTAGCTAAGGGTGAGCGCCTCAAGGCCTTTGACACCGACTTTAATTTGATTCCAGATGCGGCGATGACTGCAGCGATGTTGGCGCTATTCGCCGATGGCCCGTGTACCTTGCGCAATATCGGCAGCTGGCGTGTCAAAGAAACAGATCGAATCGCCGCCATGCAAACCGAATTGCAAAAGCTGGGGGCGCAAGTGCAAAGCGGCGCTGATTGGTTGCGGGTGACACCGCTCGAGGCGGGTCAATGGCGCGACGCTTCAATTGACACCTACGATGATCATCGCATGGCGATGTGTTTTTCTCTTGCGGCCTTTGGACAGGCAAGCGTGCGCATCATGGATCCGGGTTGCGTCAGCAAGACGTTTCCAACTTATTTTTCGGTCTTTACAAAGTTATTACATTGAATGCTCCTAGCCTGATGCTCAGCCCCGTGATTGCGATTGATGGCCCGACGGCGTCAGGCAAAGGTACGGTCGCACATGGGGTGGCCGCGGCCTTGGGGTGGGGCGTACTTGATAGCGGGGCCCTGTATCGGTTGACCGCCTTGTCGGTGTTGCAACAGGCGATTGATCCCGAAGACTCGCAAGCGGTCGCGCGGGCAGGGCAGCAACTCGAGGTGAGCTTTCATCCTCAGGGTGTGACGCTGTTTGGTCGCGAGGTCTCTGAGGTGATCCGGCAAGAGCAGGTGGGCAATTTGGCCTCGCGTTTGGCGCCTAATCCAGCTCTGCGACAGGCTTTGCTTGAGCGGCAACGAGCGTTTAGACGGGCGCCTGGACTGGTGGCCGATGGGCGCGATATGGGGACGATCGTTTTTAAAGATGCCTCGTTAAAGATATTTTTAGTCGCTGACGCGCGGGCACGTGCCGAACGGCGCTGTAAGCAGTTGATCGAAAAGGGAATTTCTGCTAATCTAGAAGACCTTGTCGCTGATATGCGCGAGCGTGACGCACGTGATATTGAACGTGCGGTTGCGCCGCTTGTACCTGCACCAGACGCACACGTGCTTGATTCGTCGCAACTGACAATCGAGCAAACGGTGCAAAACGTCCTTGACCTGTGGTCAAGGGTTCTACCCACCCCACCCGCAAAGGTGTAGGGGCCGTTAGCCAGGCAAACTTTGCCCACTGACAGCCACTGCGGTCTTGACGGCGTGTTACCCGGCTCCCAAGGCCACCTGGATCTCCTTCACATGTCAACTCAACAACTCTCAACCGATGCAGGCGAAAGCTTTGCAGCGATGTTTGCAGCAAGTATCGAAAAGCAGGATATGAAGTCCGGCGAGGTTATCTCTGCCGAAGTCGTGCGTATTGACCATAATTTTGTCGTGGTAAACGCCGGCCTGAAGTCTGAGGCACTGATTCCTCTTGAAGAATTCTTAAACGATCAGGGCGAGCTCGAAGTCAAACCTGGCGATTTTGTCTCTGTCGCAATTGATTCGCTCGAAAACGGCTACGGTGACACCGTGCTGTCTCGTGATCGCGCCAAGCGCCTGTCGGCCTGGCTCTCACTCGAAAAATCGCTCGAGAAAAACGAACTGGTTACCGGCACGATTACCGGTAAAGTCAAAGGCGGTCTGACCGTGATGACCGCAGGCATTCGTGCCTTCTTGCCAGGCTCGCTGGTTGATCTGCGTCCTGTAAAAGACACGACGCCGTTCGAAGGCAAGACCATGGAATTCAAGGTCATCAAGCTCGATCGCAAGCGTAACAACGTGGTGGTGTCGCGTCGTGCTGTGCTCGAAGCCAGCATGGGCGAAGATCGCCAAAAACTGCTCGAAAACCTGCAAGAAGGTTCGATCGTTAAGGGCGTGGTTAAAAACATCACCGACTACGGCGCGTTCGTGGATCTGGGCGGTATCGATGGTCTGTTGCACATCACTGACATGGCCTGGCGTCGTGTGCGTCATCCCTCTGAAGTCTTGGCCGTTGGTCAAGAAGTCGAAGCAAAAGTTCTTAAGTTTGATCAAGAAAAAAGCCGTGTGTCACTGGGCGTCAAGCAGCTTGGCGAAGATCCATGGGTGGGTCTCGCACGCCGTTACCCACAGCACACACGTCTGTTCGGTAAAGTCACTAACCTCACCGACTACGGTTCATTCGTTGAAGTCGAAGCCGGCATTGAAGGCTTGGTACACGTTTCTGAAATGGATTGGACCAACAAAAACGTTGATCCACGCAAGGTTGTGACCTTGGGCGAAGAAGTCGAAGTCATGGTTCTTGAAATCGACGAAGACCGTCGCCGTATTTCGTTGGGTATGAAGCAATGCCGTCAAAACCCCTGGGAAGAGTTCGCCTCTAACTTTAAGCGTGGCGATAAAGTGTCAGGCGCGATCAAGTCCATTACTGACTTTGGCGTGTTTGTTGGCTTGCCAGGCGGTATCGATGGTTTGGTGCATTTGTCTGATTTGTCATGGACTGAAACCGGTGAAGAAGCGGTTCGACACTTCAAAAAAGGCGACGAGCTCCATGCAACCGTGTTGGGGATCGATACCGACAAAGAGCGTATTTCGCTTGGCGTCAAGCAGCTTGAAGGCGATCCGTTCAATAACTTCGTGTCAACCTACGATAAAGGCGCTGTGGTACCTGGCACCGTTAAGTCAGTTGAAGCGAAGGGCGCTATCGTGACGCTGTCGCTTGAGGTCGAAGGCTATCTGCGTGCGTCTGAAATTTCAGCAGGCCGCGTTGAAGACGCAACCACTGCAATTAAGGCTGGCGATAACATCGAAGCAATGATCATCAACGTCGATCGCAAGACACGTCAGATTCAGTTGTCGATCAAAGCGCGCGATACAGCAGACACTGCAGAATCGATGCAGCGTATTTCTGAATCGAGTGCGTCGTCGGGCACAACCAATTTGGGCGCGTTGCTCAAGGCCAAGCTCGACCAGGCTCGCGACACTGAATAACGCCAGTGACTAAGTCTGAACTCATCGCTGCGCTGGCGGCCCGCTACACACAGCTGGCCGTCCGTGACACCGATTACGCTGTAAAAACGGTACTTGATGCCATGACCGAGGCTTTAGCCGAAGGTCAACGTATCGAAATCCGTGGTTTCGGCAGTTTTTCGTTGTCTGAGCGCGCACCACGTGTGGGGCGCAACCCCAAGTCGGGCGAACAAGTGTTGGTGCCTGGTAAACAGGTGCCGCACTTCAAGGCCGGCAAAGAGCTGCGCGAACGTGTCGACTTGAATGGCAGTGCACCTAGCACCGATCCAACAGGCAAGACAGATCATTGATTTAATAGAAAAACCGCCAAAAGGCGGTTTTTTTATGCGCCAAAACGGCAGGACGCTTACAATGAGCTTTTGCACTTTGGAGCATCAGCCATGCGTTACCTTGTCTGGGCTTTGCGCTTACTAGTCTTTGTCGCTGTTTTAATGTTTGCCTTAAAAAACACCGACCCTGTAGGCGTCACATTTTATGGCACGTGGGCGGTCCAAAGTGTGCCACTCATTGTGGTGATGCTTTCGACTTTTGTGCTGGGCACAGTGTTTGGGCTCTTGTTAACGGTGCCTGGCTCGGTTCGTCGCCGCCGCGAAGCCGCACGACTAAAGAAAGAACTCGAACGTATTCAGGCAGCCGTCAATCCGCCAGGTGCCTCGCCGCTTTCGCCTGACGCCTTGGTTCCTTTGTCGCCGATTTGAGTGACTCCGTGGCTTTTTACAAAACGTTGTCGTTGGCCCCGGGCCCTTATTCTTTGATTTTAGGAAGCTCGCGTGGATTTTGAGTCTTGGTGGCTGATTTTTGTGCCTTTGTTGTTCGCGTTAGGGTGGCTGGCGGCGCGTTTTGATATTCGGCAAATTTTGTCCGAAACGCGTAACCTGCCCGATTCTTATTTTCGCGGCCTAAATTTTTTGCTCAACGAAGAGCCCGATCGTGCGATCGACGCGTTTGTTGAGGTTACTAAGCTTGATCCTGAAACAACCGAGCTTCACTTTGCGTTAGGCAGCCTGTTTCGGCGGCGAGGCGAAATGGAGCGCGCGATTCGCGTGCATCAAAGCTTGTTGTCGCGCGCTGATTTGCCCGTCAGTCAGCGCGAGCACGCACAGCATGAACTGGCGCAAGACTATCTGAAAGCGGGCATGCTCGATCGCGCCGAAGAAGCCTTTACCGTCCTGAAAGAAACCAGTTTTGGCCTGGCTGCGTTACGCGCGTTGATCCGAATTTATGAGTCTGAACATGACTGGACGCGTGCGATTCAAGCGGTGCAAAGCTTGCGCAAGCTGGTTGACGAGCCCGTGCCGCAGTTGGTGCATTATTACTGCGAGCAGGCGCAGGCCGCGCTAGCCGCTAAGCCGCCCGAGGTCGCGCAGGCGCAAGAGGCCTTAAAGTTGGCAGAACGCGCAGCGCAGGCCGCTCAGACAGGCTCTGGCTCTGCTGCGAGCGTTCGTGTGGCTTTGATCCACGCGTCAATAGCGGGCTCTGCGCAGCAAACGCTGGTGCAACGTGCGTGTTTTCAAAAAGTGCTCGAACAGGCCCCCGAGTTTGCTGGCTTGGTTGCCGAGGAGTTGTTGCAAAACTTTGCCTTGACTCGAGAGTCGGCTGTTGGTCTTGCATTGCTGCAGGAGCATCACAACCGCTTTGCCTCTCTTGATTTGTTTAACGTGTGTTTCGTGCGTTGCGTGCCCAGGAGGGCGTTGACGAGGCTTGGGGGTTTGCGCGCCAAGCCCTTCAAGCGCATCCTTCGCTGCTGGGGCTCGATCGCTTGCTTGAGGCCGAACTGGCGCACGCGGCTGAACAGCAAACACCTCTTGAAAGTCCGATTCCTGGCGCAGATTTGACCTTGTTAAGACGTCTGATTCACCAGCATAGTCAGCGACTGGATCGCTATGTTTGCCGGAGTTGTGGTTTTCAGGCGCGCCGCTATTATTGGCAGTGCCCCGGTTGCAACGCGTGGGAAACCTATAAACCACGTCGTATGGAAGAACTTGAATGAATACATTCCCTAAAGAGGCTGCCGCTCGCGCCCGTGTTTTGGTGGTGGGTGATGTGATGCTGGACCGTTATTGGTTTGGTGAGGTTGAGCGAATCTCGCCTGAGGCGCCTGTACCCGTGGTACACGTTGTGCGTCGCGAAGATCGCCTGGGGGGCGCCGCCAATGTGGCACGCAACGCCGTGGCTTTGGGTGCGCAAGTCACTTTGGTTGGGCTAGTGGGCGCTGATGAGGCAGCCAGGCGGGTGCACGAATTGCTGGTCCAAGCCGGTGTGCAGGCCCATTTGATTGCTGATGCGGCGCATCCGACAACGCTTAAGATGCGTGTAATGGGTCGTCAACAACAATTATTACGTATCGACTTTGAAGAAAAACCGACGCCCGCCTTGCTTGACGCGTTGCATGAGCGAGTGGCACCGCTGTTCGCCGCACACGATGTCGTGGTCTTTTCAGACTATGCTAAAGGTGCCTTGGCGCACGTTGAGGCGTTGATTACGCTGGCGCGTCAGCATCGTATTGCGGTGTTGGTCGACCCCAAGGGCAGCGATTACCAACGGTATCGTGGCGCGACCCTTGTGACACCCAATCGCGGCGAGATGCAACAAGCGGTTGGGCATTGGACCAGTGAGGCCGATTTAGCCGAGCGCGCGCAGGGGTTGCGCGATCAGCTCGAGCTCGAGGCTTTGCTAGTGACACGTTCAGAGCAGGGCATGACGCTTTTTACTGCTAACGGGCGTGACCACGTTGAGGCACAGGCGCACGAAGTGTTTGATGTTTCGGGCGCTGGCGACACTGTGTTGGCAACCTTGGCGGTCATGCGCGCGGTAGGGGTTGACTGGCCAGAGGCCATGCGTTGGGCCAATCGCGCGGGCGGCATTGTGGTGGGTAAACTAGGAACCTCTATCGTAACGGCCGGAGAACTCGCATGATTGTAGTGACTGGAGCCGCTGGTTTTATTGGCAGCAATATCATTCGCGGCTTAAACCGTCGGGGTCTGACCAATATTTTGGCGGTTGATGATCTCACCGATGGCGATAAGTTTGTGAACCTGGTTGAGGGCAAAATCGCCGACTACATGCACAAAGATGATTTTCGGCGCGGCGTGGTGACTGGCTGTTTGCCTAGCCTACGCGCGGTTTTTCACCAGGGGGCCTGCTCGGATACGACCGAGCGAGACGGGCACTTTATGATGGACAATAATTATCGTGTCACCCTTGAAATATTTGACTATTGTCAGGCGCATAAAATTCCCTTGATATATGCGTCCTCAGCCGCCGTCTATGGGGCGGGCCCGCACTACGGCGAAGCGCTTGAAAACGAAAAGCCGCTTAATGTGTATGGCTACTCAAAGTTTTTATTTGATCAGGTGCTGCGCGCGCGAATGGCGTCTTTAACCTCTCAGGTGGTTGGCTTGCGTTACTTCAACGTGTATGGCCCACAAGAGCAGCATAAAGGGCGCATGGCCTCGGTTGCCTTTCACAACATGAATCAGTTTTTCGACGAAGGCCATGTGCGCCTGTTCGGCGGCTGGGATGGTTATGCTGATGGCGGACAGTTGCGCGACTTTATCTCTGTGCACGATGTGGTCGCAGTCAATTTACATTTTTTGGATCACCCTGAAGTGTCAGGTATCTTTAATTGTGGCTCGGGACGCGCGCAACCGTTCAATGATGTGGCCAGCACGGTGGTGAACACGCTGCGCGCACTAAGCGGGCAGACACCAATGGCACTTGCTGACCTTGTCAAGCACGGTTCACTGCGTTATGTGGCGTTTCCTGAAGATTTGAAGGGGCGTTATCAAAGCTATACCCAAGCCGATATCTCGGCGCTGCGCGCCACGGGCTTTACTGCGCCGATGCGCGATGTGCAGACGGGCGTTGCCGAATACGTTCGCGGCTTGCACGCGTCAAGTGCTTTGGTCAAGTAAATCCTCACGCCAACCTTGGCGTATCCGACGCGTGTTTTTGACCGGTTCAGCCTGATGAGCAGGGATAGGTTTAAGTCCCTAGGGGGACTACGCTTGGACAACGGGATGCTCGTTTGCACTCTCAGGATGCGCAATCCCTCAAGATAGCGTGGCGACAGACTTGGCAGCCTAAGGCTCTGGTCTGGTTCGCGTCACCTTTGTTTTTGAGGCAGCGCCATGAACCCTTTTATCGATGCAACCGTTGCAGTGCCCTTGACGCTTGAGCGTCCCGCACTCATTTCTCTCAAACCAGCCAGACTTCCCCCAGAGTCTGCAAAACGTGCGTCGGCGCGCTGGGCGTTTCCGTTTATGCCTCAGGGGCGCGATCGTGTAGTGCGGCGCGCCAGTGTGGCGGCGATGCTCGCCGGCATGGGGGTTGGCTTGTCGGCGCACGCGCTCGATTTGAATGCTGCCACCGCAGAGCAGCTAAAAACGTTACGGGGTGTGGGCCCACGCACGGCGCAAATTATTGTGCAAGAGCGCAACCGCGCCGGCCGGTTTGAATCGCTTGAGGACCTGTCTGACCGTGTGCGAGGCATTGGCCCCAAGCGCCTTCAGGCGTTGCAGGCGGCGGGCTTGCGAGTCTCGGGTGAGGGACGAGTGATTAACGCGCGCGCCTCAAAAGACGCTTCGTTGGGGGTGCCGGGCGCCGAGGCAGCAGTTTCGCGCGCGCGTGCCCCGGCAGCAGGCGGCGTTGCGACACCAACAATTGAGCCAGCGCCAGCGCTTTAGCCTTTGCAGACCGTGCCGTCAGAACGCGGGGGCTAGCCCGGTTGCAGGTCTCCCCCAAACTGCGAGTGATCGTCTTTGAATCAGGTAGGCCGGTTCGCTGGGGTTTGGTATTATTGAGGACATGAGAACATATCCTAGCGTTGAAAATGCCGTAGGCAACACCCCGCTGGTACGCTTGCAGCGCTTAGTTTCAAAGCTCGCTCTCGAGCGCGGCAATATTGTGCTCGGTAAGCTCGAAGGTAACAATCCAGCAGGCTCGGTCAAAGATCGGCCGGCTTTGGCCATGATTTTAGGCGCCGAGGCGCGTGGTGAGATCGAACCGGGCGACACTCTGATCGAGGCTACCAGCGGCAACACAGGCATCGCGTTGGCCATGACCGCAGCGATGCGCGGTTATAAAATGATTTTGATCATGCCCGATAACCTCTCGGTTGAACGTCGCGCCTCGATGGCTGCCTATGGCGCAGAGTTGATTCTGACACCCGCGAGTGGCGGTGGCATGGAATTGGCGCGTGATCTCGCAGGCAAAATGCAGGCGCAAGGGCAGGGTAAAGTCCTTGATCAATTTGCCAACCCCGACAACCCCTTAGCGCACTTTAAAACCACGGGCCCCGAACTCTGGGAGCAAACGAGTGGCGCGATCACACACTTTGTGAGTGCGATGGGAACCACCGGTACGATCATGGGTGTCAGTCGTTATTTAAAATCCAAAAATCCAGCCATCACGATTGTGGGTGCCCAGCCCGCCGAGGGTTCGCAGATTGCGGGTATCCGAAAATGGCCCGAAGCTTATCTGCCTGCAATTTATGATCCTAAGCGAGTCGACCAGTTTGAATCGATCGAGCAAAAAGACGCAGAAAACATGGCCAGGCGTCTAGCCGCCGAAGAGGGTATCTGTGCTGGGGTCTCGGCTGCGGGTGCTTTGGTTGCAGCCTTACGGGTGTCTGAAACCGCTCGCAACGCCACGATTGCTTTTATTGTTTGCGATCGCGGTGATCGTTATCTTTCGACCGGCCTGTTTGATCCTCAGCCCTAAGCGCTGGGCCAAGCGGCCGACACGGCATGATTAGTCGCTTGCCAGAGCTCGGGCAAGATCAGCCACCGAGGCGGCATAAAAATAGCTTCTGTTGTACTGGGTAATCGTAAAAAAGTTTTGTGTGGCCGTGCGCAACTCGACGGTGCCAGCGGCTTGTTCGGGTAGATCAATCACGCCAAGCGCTGTGCGCATCCAAGGTGCGTCTTTGGCTCCGGGGGCGAGCGTGGCGCCTGCAGCTTGAAGTTGGGGCCAGTCAAGGGTAGGTTTTAAGCCCCCTTCCACGAGCTTGTCTGCGCCTGCGGCGAGCTTGACGGGTACAAAGACGGGCAACCCGCGTTGCCAGCCGTGTTCAACTAAAAAATTTGCCACCGAATCAATTGCATCTGCCATATTGGTGCTGAGGTTGATTGCCTGAGCCCCTTGGGCGCTCACGGCAAAGCGTTTGATGCTGCCTGGCATGAATTGTGGGATGCCTACCGCGCCGGCATAAGAACCTTTTAGCGTGCGTGCGTCAAGGCGGCCCGTTAAGTCAAGTTCGATCAGGTCGGCAAGCTGGCCCCTGAACATCTCGGCACGATCGGGACGTGTTGCGTCAGGGTAATCAAAACCGAGCGTGGCAAGTGAGTCGAGCACACGAAAGCTGCCCTGACTTTTACCGTAGAGGGTCTCGACGCCAATGATGGCGGCGATGATATTTTGTGGCACGCCATAGCGCGCACTGGCGCGCTTAAGTTCGGCGCTGTACTGTTGCATGAAGGCTTCACCTTGTGCGATGCGAAGTGGTTCAACCACTCGCCCGCGGTAACTGACCCAGCTGCGCAGCGCGCGCGGCTGCCCGGCAGCGGGTGGGGCCACAATACGCGCCACGGTGGGGTTATAACGCGCCTCGCTCAGCAATTCCAGTACGCTTCTCTCTGCTAGTTGACGGTTTGCAGCAAGCTCAACGCCAAAGCGTTGCATGGTTGCGCGGCGAGCGGCGTCGGTTGGCGGTCTGGAAGCTGGATCAAAGCGACCGTCTGTGTTGGCCGAACCCCCGCGGACGCCAAGGCCGGTCGATGGTGTGCCAGCACTTGCTGTGCCACCGCTTGGGCTGCGAGCGGTCTGAGTGTCTGGACTGGGCTGCTTTGCCCCAACCGTGTTTGGTCCTGTTGTTGGCGAGGTCGCGCAACCGGTGATTAGGGCGGCAAGCAAACTGAATTGAAGCAATCGATAAGCGCTGAGCATCAGGATTTCCTTGTGAAAGCAGTCAATATCATACCGACTGCCTGAGCTTGGGCGTGAGTTCCGGTAGAATCAGAAGTTGATTGTCGGGCGTCAGACCTGATGAAGCTATATTTTTGATATGGAGATCGCTGGATGAAAGTGCTTGTTCCTGTTAAACGCGTCGTAGACTACAACGTCAAAGTGCGCGTCAAGTCGGATCACACGGGCGTTGATATTGCCAACGTCAAGATGTCGATGAATCCCTTTGATGAAATCGCGGTAGAAGAAGCGACGCGGTTAAAAGAGAAGGGCGCGGCCACTGAGGTAATCGCAGTCTCTTGTGGTGTGGCGCAATGCCAAGAAACCTTGCGCACGGCCATGGCGATTGGTGCCGATCGCGGCATTCTGGTGCAAACCGAAGTCGAACTTCAGCCTTTGGCCGTTGCAAAATTGCTTAAAGTGCTGGCAGAGAAAGAGCAGCCGCAACTGATCATTTTAGGCAAACAGGCGATTGACGACGACTCAAACCAGACAGGTCAGATGCTGGCCGCGTTGCTAGGCTGGTCGCAGGCGACCTTTGCAAGCAAAATCGAACTCGGTGACGGCGTCGCTCGCGTGACCCGTGAAGTCGATGGCGGACTGGAAACCATCGAGCTCAAACTCCCCGCAATCGTGACGACTGATCTGCGCTTAAACGAGCCACGCTACGTGACCTTGCCCAACATTATGAAGTCCAAGAAAAAGCAGCTTGATATCGTTACGCCTGAGTCGCTCGGTGTCGATGTGACGCCGCGTCTGAAAACGCTGAAGGTCGTTGAGCCTGCAGCACGTTCGGCTGGTATCAAAGTGCAAGACGTCGCGGCTTTGGTAGACAAATTAAAAAACGAAGCAAAGGTGGTGGTGTAATTATGTCAATACTTGTCATCGCTGAACACGATAATGTTCAACTTAAGGGTGCGACGCATAACGTCGTAGCAGCTGCCGCAGAAATTGGCGGCGACATTCACGTCTTGGTGGCTGGCGGCAACGCACGCGCCATCGCTGACCATGCTGCAAAAATTTCTGGTGTGTCAAAAGTGCTGCTTGCTGAGTCGCCTGCCTTAGCAGACGGGTTGGCTGAAAACGTGGCCCAGCAAGTCTTGGCGTTAGCCAGTGGCTATAGCCATATTTTGTTTGCGGCAACGGCTGCAGGCAAAAATGTCTCGCCTCGGGTGGCCGCATGCCTAGATGTGGCTCAGATTTCAGAAATTCAAGCTGTCGATTCGCCGGACACATTTCAACGTGCAATCTACGCCGGTAACGCGATTGCCACAGTGCAGTCTAACGAGGCCGTTAAAGTCATCACCGTGCGCACCACGGGCTTTGATGCGGCACCCGAAGGCGGGAGCGCAACGGTTGAAGTCATCAGCGCCGTGTCCTCTGTAGGCCTGTCGACCTTTATTGGACGTGAAGTTGCTAAAAACGATCGTCCCGAACTCGCGGGTGCCCGCGTAGTGGTTTCAGGTGGTCGTGGGATGGGCAGCGCTGAAAACTTCAAAATCCTTGACCCGCTGGCAGACAAGCTGGGCGCGGCCATGGGTGCTTCGCGCGCTGCGGTCGATGCAGGGTATGCACCGAACGATTGGCAAGTGGGTCAAACCGGAAAAATCGTTGCGCCACAACTTTATGTGGCAATCGGAATTTCAGGTGCGATTCAACATCTGGCCGGTATGAAAGATTCAAAAGTGATCGTTGCTGTCAATAAAGACGGCGAAGCGCCGATCTTTGGTGTGGCAGATTATGGTCTGGTTGCTGACTTGTTTCAGGCTGTGCCTGAACTTGTGACCGCTCTGTAAGCTTGTGTCAAGCATCACAGAGTATTCTGACCCCGTCCCCGCGACGGGGTTTTTTGTTTGAGTTTGTAACGAGGCGAGCGAGATGACTTACCGTGCCCCAGTGGATGATTTTCGTTTTGTGTTTGAGCATATTGCTGCGTTGCCCGAACTCTTAAAGCTGCCGGTCTTTGCTGGGCTTGAGCCCGACTTGCTTGAAGCGGTGCTTCACGAGAACGCGAAGTTTGCTGCCGAAGTCGTGGCACCGACAAACTGGGATGGTGACCAGCACCCACCGGTGTACAGCAACGGTGTTGTGACCATGCCGGCCTCATATCAAAACGCGTTTAAACAATTTGTAGAAGGTGGTTGGCAGGGCTTGCGCCACCCTGAACAGTGGGGTGGGCAAGGCTTACCCAAATTGTTGTCTACGGCGACGACCGAAAATCTGTACGCAGCAAACGTCGCGTTTTCGTTATGCCCCTTGTTAACCGATGGCGTGATCGAGGCGCTTTTGTTGTCGGGCTCTGACAAGCAGCAAAAGCTTTATATCGAAGCGTTGGTACAAGGCAAGTGGACAGGTACGATGAACTTGACCGAGCCGCAGGCGGGCTCTGATCTGTCGCTGGTTAATACGCGAGCGGTTGCTCAGGCAGATGGCACTTATCGTTTGTTTGGTCAAAAAATCTACATCACTTTTGGTGAACATGATCTGGCCGAAAACATTGTGCATCTGGTTTTGGCGCGTCTGGCCGATGCGCCGCCTGGGGTGAAGGGCTTGTCGCTTTTTGTTGTGCCAAAGGTGTTGGTCAAGGACGATGGTTCTTTAGGGGCGCGCAATGACGTCTGGTGTGCGTCGATCGAACATAAGTTAGGTATTCACGGCAGTCCTACGGCGATTCTTTTGTTTGGCGACGATAAAGGCGAAGTTGGTGCAGGTGCGTTAGGTACATTGGTTGGCCAAGAAAACCGTGGCCTCGAATATATGTTCATTATGATGAACGCTGCGCGTTTTGCCGTGGGTGTTCAGGGAATTGGTGTGAGTGAAGCGGCCACCCAAAAAGCGCGTACCTATGCGCGCGACCGAGTGCAGAGTCGCGCCATCGAAGGCTCGGCGGCTGCTGTGCCGATCGTACAGCACCCCGATGTGCAACGGATGCTGTCGACGATGCGTGGCCTGACTGAGGCGGCGCGCTCGATTGCCTGTGTGGCGGCAGTCGCTGATGATTTAAGTGTTGAACACACTGACCCAGTGGTGCGTCGTGCCAATCAGGCGTTGTACGACTACTTGGTGCCAATCGTTAAAGGGTTTTCGACTGAATGCGCGCTTGAGGTGACATCTCTGGGTATTCAGGTGCATGGCGGTATGGGTTTCATTGAAGAAACCGGGGCGGCACAGTTTTATCGCGACGCGCGCATTTTGACAATTTATGAAGGAACGACAGCGATTCAGGCAAACGATCTGGTGGGTCGTAAAACGTTGCGCGATGCGGGCGCGACAGCTCTTGGGTTGGCGCAGTCGATGCAGCAAACGCTCGCAGAACTCGATTCCGAGAGTGGGGTGGCCGACGCTGACTACGCCGCGGGCTTAGGCTTGATTCACCTACGCTTGACACAGGCGGTCGAGTCTTATCGTGCAGCGGTGCAGTACGTACTCGATTACGCCAAGAGCGATATTCGCGCCGTATATGCCGGTAGCGTTCCTTATCTCATGCTAACGGGCTATGTCTTAGGAGGCTGGCACCTTGCACGCGCGGCACTGGTTTGTAGCGCTGCTCAGCGTGCGGCGAGTGCCACGCCATTTACTCAAAATAAGTTTGCGACAGCCGTTTTTTATGCTGGCTCGGTCTTGCCGCGGGTTCAGGCACTCAACCTTGCGTTATCTCAAGGGTCTGTCTTGTCCGAGGTGCTGACGCGTTCGGATCTGGTGGTTTAGGATCCAGTGGTGTCATTCAGGTGGCTGGCAAGTCGCAAGCACGCGTCTGGTTAGCCAACAGCTTCGCAGACCGTCAAGGCAGGATCGCGTCTAAGCTCGTATTGACTTCAAGCAAAATCGGCGCGTTTGACTGAAATGCGGCTTGGATCACGGCATCGATTTCCTCTTTGTGAGTGATGCGTGCCGAGGCCATGCCAAAGCTGCGCGCCAACTCATAAAAATCAGGATTAAAAAGCGAGGTGCCGCTGACGCGCCCTGGGTAGCCGTGCTCTTGGTGCAAACGAATCGAGCCGTAGCTGGCATTGTTTGAGACGATAAAAATAATGGGCAGCTTGCGCTCAACAGCCAGAATCATTTCGTTGCCGGTCATTAAAAATCCGCCATCTCCGACAATACAAATCGTGGTGCGTGTCGGTTCGCGTAGAGCGCAGGCCACGGCTGCTGGTGTGCCATACCCCATGGCACCCGCCAGAGGTGCCATCAAACGCTGTCCGGTGGTGAACGTAAAGTGGCGATACACCGGAGCCGCAAACGTGCCGGCGTCTAGGCAGATGGTCGTGTCGGGCGGTGCATATGCCTTCAGGGCACGGACGACCTCGGTGAAGTTCACGCCTGCTTTTGCCTGGCGCGCGGGCCAGGCCGCCCACGACTCAGAGTGTCCACGAAGCGCTTTGAGCCAGTTGAGACGCGCGGCACTGATGGTGGGGGCGGGTGCCTGCGTGAAGGCTTTAACCAGGGCGATGGGGTCGCATACCAACGGGTAATCGGCAACGGTATCCCAGCTGACGACGCGCGAATCGGGATAGCAATGCAGAAACGTTTGCGACGTCTGCGCGTAAGCGGGGAACTGATAGTTTTGTGTCGTAATGTCGCCTAAACGAGTGCCTAGCGCCAAAATAAAATCGCTGGTTTGTAAGGTCGCCATTTGCGCCGCAGGGTTTGAAAGCCCCAGGTCGCCCACAAAAAATGCGTCGTCATTAGCAAAAATATCATGACGTCTAAACGACACCATTGTCGGGAGTTGCCAGTGGTGCACAAAGGCTGCTAGCGCTTCACGACCACCCGGGCAGTCGAACACGCCTCCGGCGATCACCATCGGTCGCTGCGCAGCGTTCAGTTGTTGGAGGATGTTTGCCAGCGTGTCGGCAGGGGGTAAGCCAAACACGTGTGGCGTTTGTTTGAAGCTCGGCTCTGACACGGCTTGTTGCTGAATGTCTTCGGGCAGCACCAACACAACGGGGCCCGGCACACCTGAGGTCGCCATCCGAATCGCCTTGAAGGCGGCCTGGGCGATTTGTTCGGGACCCGTGCACTCAAACACCCATTTTGCTACCGAGCCAAACATTTTTTGATAATCGATTTCTTGAAACGCTTCGCGGCGCAAATCGCGCGCAGCGATTTGACCAATTACCAGAATCATTGGCACGGCATCTTGCTGGGCGGTGTGTACGGCGATTGCGGCGTTCGAGGCGCCCGGGCCGCGGCTCACTAAGGCCAAGCCGGGGCGACGCGTCAGACGCCCGTCGACGACCGCCATGTAGCCGGCGCCGCCCTCATGGCGGCAGGTGACGACGTCGATCTGCGGAAAGTCAACCAGTGCATCAAGCAGGCCCAGATAGCTTTCACCTGGCACCAGAAACAGTCTGTCCATGCCGTAGTCAGAAAACACTTTAAACAAGGCATGGCTCGAGGTGAAAGTTGTCATCGCGTGAGTCAAACAAAAAATTTAAGAAGATCGAAAATTAGCACAGCGCGACCCCTCTGGCTTGAAATTAGGCGTAGAGCATCTCTGACGATGTTGTAAAAAAGCCGCCGACCAAATAACTGTGTTTGCAAACAGTACTGTTTATGTGTACAGTACTGTTTATGGTCATTAACCAAACAGTTTTGTCGGTTCTAGGTCCCCGGCAGCCACCCGCGGTCTCTTCGGCGGTCGAGGGTGGTGATTTCAACCGCTAGTACATTGATTTAAAACGTTATCTTTGTATTTAAACCGCAGACGCGCTGATCCCTAGCGCTCAGCCAATCGTTCATCTTCAGGAGCCTCACCATGCGTCAACCTACTCTGAGCCAAGCTTCACGCCCCAACCATACCCCAACTTTTGCATCTTCGGTTGCAAATGCGAGTTCGCCTAGCACCAAGGGCATGTTGTCCGACATCTTAGTTTTATCTTTTTGGATCGCTATGATTCCGGCGGTTTTATTAGTTGGCAGCGCCGCGGGGTTTTAACGAAAGCTTTTGTTTTGGCTGTGGCCTGATTTTGTTTTTAGTTTTGATCTCAGCTCGCCCAACTCAGCAGCACCACCCCGAGTGCGATTGCGCAGCAGCCTAGCAGCCGGCCCCAGCCTACCGGCTCGCGCAGCAGGTACAGCCCGGCGAGCGTCACCAACAGCATAGACATTTCGCGTGCCGGTGCGACTAAGCTTACGGGGGCGCCATCTCGCAGCGCATAGAGCACCAAAATGTAGCCCAAGGGCGATAGCACTCCGATCGCCCAGGCCAGCGGCCAATAGCCTTTCATGGCTGCAAGCGCCTGCCTAGGCCGCCGCGCCGTGTGCGGCAGCATGAGCAGCGTTCGAGTGGCGCAAGTTGCCCAGTCAAACACCACCGGAGCAATTAAAAGAATTTTGACCCCATAGGCATCCACCAGCGTATAAAACGCAATAAAAATACCGACCAGGGCGCCCCAGCGCACACCGACCAAAGCCTCTGGTTGCAGCAGACGGTTAATTTTTCCTTGTGTGGCAATGAGTAAAACGCCTGTTACCACGCACAACAAGCCCGCAAGACCGCGGGCAGTAGCGGGCTCGCCCAGCAACAATAGGGCACCAAGGGCTGATAACAAGGGGCCGGTACCCCGTGCGATTGGGTACACCACCGATAAGTCTGCAAGCTGATAGCCCCGTTGCAGGCACAGGCTATACGCCAAGTGCAACGTGCCCGACAGCACAATACAACCGATGATGGGCCAGCTCCAGGTGTTTTGATCGAAGATTAAAATCCACAACACCCAAGGTGCATAGACAATGGTGCAACAGAGTCCGTAGGCAAAGATAAAAGCTGGCCCAACGTGTGCAGCACGTTTGGCTAGCAGATTCCAGGAGGCGTGGGCAATTGCTGCGGCAACTACCAAAAGCAGGGCTGAAGAACTCATAAACGCTTGGGTTCCGGTTCAGAGTCGGGTGTCACAAGCTTGTCATAGTAGTCTTTGTCGCGGGCGGCAGCTTGAGCACTGTCAATGCTGCAGCTTGAGCACTAGCCTAAAGACTCAAAAGTGTTGTAAACTCAAGGGCTTTGTTAACGCATCCTCTGCCCGGTAGCGGCCCCTGAATAGGTCAGGCGCACGTCAAACAATACCGATCCAGCGTTATGTTTTGCTCTTAGCGTCTTTGAGGCAAAGCAGGCTGGTGATACCACCGAGAGCACGATGACTTGGAGTTCACATGAACCTGATCGCTATTCTTGAGCAAGAAGAAATTGCTCGCCTCACCGGCGGTAAACCCGTTACCCAGTTCGCCCCCGGCGACACCGTTATTGTTAGCGTCAACGTGGTTGAGGGCGTGCGTAAGCGTGCCCAGGCTTTCGAAGGCGTGGTAATTGCTCGCCGCAATCGCGGCCTGAACTCCTCGTTCATCGTTCGCAAGATTTCGTCTGGCGAAGCCGTTGAACGTACGTTTCAGTTGTACTCAACTCAAATCGCCTCGATCGAAGTCAAGCGTCGTGGCGACGTACGCCGTGCCAAGCTGTATTACTTGCGCGATCGCTCAGGTAAATCAGCGCGTATCAAAGAAAAACTGGTTCGCAAAACAGTCGCTGTCGCTGCTGCTTAAAGACTTAACATTAGGTTTGCTCCGGTACTAAAAAAAACACCCGAAAGGGTGTTTTTTTTGTTCGGCACCAAACTTTTTAGGGCGTTCACCAAGGGATTATTCTGATTATTCCACAACCCGCCTCGCTTTCGGTTAAAAAGGAGGCAATTGTTGCTTGGATCATACTCGCTGTTATGTCTGTCATCCCTCCCGAGGGCTCGCGCGTTCGTCGTGCGCCCACAAGAACTTCCTTTGATCCGATGACCCAGCCTTGGGTAGCCTCGACGTTAAAGTTTGGAGCGGTTCCCTCTGCGCATTTGACTCCTGACTGGCTGCGCTTGGTCTTATCCGAAAACATTGAACGCCCGCTTGATATTCCCAATGAGTCGCTCAGGCGGTTTCCGGGTCGCGAGGGCCCGCTTGTCGAGGCAGCTGTTTTGGTGCCGATTGTCATGCGTTCAGAAGGCCTGACGGTGCTGTTAACGCAACGTTCGGCGCACTTAAACGATCATGCTGGACAAGTTAGCTTTCCGGGGGGGCGCTGCGAGGCCAGCGATGTCGATGTTAAAGATACCGCCCTGCGCGAGACCGAGGAAGAGACCGGACTCGTGCGCGAGCACATCGAATGTCTGGGGGGGTTGCCCCGTTACATTACGGGCTCGGGGTTTGCCATTAATCCGGTAACCGCCTTGGTGCGTCCTGGGTTTACGTTGGCTCCTGACGCCTTTGAGGTGGCCGAGGTCTTTGAAGTCCCTCTGGCCTTTTTGACCGACCCGGCGAATTATCGTTTTCATCAGGCACAACTGCCCGATGGGCGGTTGCGCCAGTATTATTCAGTGCCTTACAACCAGTTTTTTATCTGGGGGGCCACTGCGGCAATGTTGTTAGGCATGTGCCAGGTTTTGTCTGAGGCGGCCACGCCAAGCCCTTAGTACGCGTCGTGTGCCGCGCGGGCCTCGACGAGCCTGACGTACAGCGCGTGACGGCCCGCATCAATCTCGTGGCGCGTCAATGCTGCGAGCACTCCACAGTTGGGTTCGCGCTGATGCGTACAGTTATAAAAGCGACACTCTGGGATATGCGCGTCGAATTCTGGAAACCCTCGTTCGATTTCTTCGCGTTTAAGATGTAGCAGGCCAAAGCCCTGAAAGCCGGGTGAATCGATCAAATCGCCACCCGCTTCAGGTAGGTGATAAAGACGGGTGCTTGTCGTGGTGTGTTTGCCTGCGCCCAAGGCAACAGAATGTTCGCGCGTGGCCGCTAAAGCGAGCGGCACCAGAGTATTGAGCAAGGTTGATTTGCCCATGGCGCTTTGCCCAAGCAACAGCGAAGTCTGGCCAGTAAGCAAGGGCAAAATCGTCGACATTACCTGAGCGGTATCCTTGGCGCAAATATCAATAATTTGCACGCCAAGCTGATAAAACGGTGCAAGCTTGGCGCGCGCCGCAGCCAAGCCCTGCGTCAGGTCAACCTTATTGAGCAAGATGATCGGCGTGATACCCGCCGACCACGCGCCCGCGAGCGCACGCCCGAGCAAATCATCTGAAAACGCGGGGGCGACTGCGATCACGATTAAGAGTTGATCAACATTGGCTGCAAACTGCTTGCTGCGGTTTTCGTCGGATCTGAACAGTAAATTTTTACGGGGTAAGACGGCTTCTAAAGAGCCTTCGTCCAGACCCTGGCGGGTGATCTGGACATAGTCGCCCACCGCAGCGTCATTTTTTTTTCCGCGCGGAAAGCACTTGAGCAAAGACTGGTCTTGCAGTTCAACCGTGTAATGTCGGCCGTGTGCTGCGATGACGCGTCCCTGCGTGCGTTCGCTCATGAGGCCAGCAAGTGTCGTATGCGAATTGAAACTGGCGGATGGCTGTCATAAAACGCCGAGTGCACTGGATCTGGCGTCAGTGTTGAGGCGTTGTCGTCAACTAGTTTGATCAAAGCCGAAACCAGTTGTTCGGCCGAGCTTTGCTGCGTGGCAAAGTGATCGGCCTGAAATTCGTCTTTGCGCGAGAACCAGCTAAAGAGCGGCGTGAGCGCAAAGGTGAACACCGGGATCACCATAAAAAAGAGTAACAAGGCCATACCATCGTTGCGTGCGCCGAGTTGAGGGATCACGCCCAGGTCGGTATAAAACCAGCTTTGCCCAGTAAGCCACCCTAGAATCGCAAAGAAAAATAACGCACCCACAAAGCTAAAGACCAGACGTTTGAGAATGTGTTTGTGTTTGAAATGGCCGAGTTCATGCGCCAGAACCGCGATGATTTCGTCGGGCGTCAGGCGCGCAAGCAGCGTGTCAAAAAAGACGATGCGACGGGCCTTGCCAAAGCCCGTGAAATACGCGTTGCCATGCGCCGAGCGTTTTGAGCCATCCATCACGAACAGGCCGTTTAGTGCAAAGCCGCAACGCTCGGCCAGACCACGAATACTGACAGCCAGTTTTTCGTCGGTCAGAGGTGTGAACTTATTAAAGAAAGGGGCGATCCAGGTCGGAAAAATAAACAGGACAAGCAAGTTGAAGACTGACCAAAGTCCCCAGGCCCAAAGCCACCAATAACTGCCCGCCTCGGCCATGAGCCACAAGACCGCCGCCAGCAGGGGTAAGCCTAGCAAAGCGCCCAGTAAAAGCCCTTTGAGCATATCGGCGACAAACAAACCTGGCGTCATGCGATTAAATCCAAATTTGGCCTCGAGTTTAAATTGTCGATACACCGAAAAAGGCAAGCCAAGCACGCCAAGCGACACGCTGACCACAACAATCAGTAAGACTTGTCTGAGTAAATCTTGCGATGTCAAGGTGTTGACCCAGAGGTCAAGCATTTGTAAGCCGCCCAAGAGCGTCAGGCCAACCAGCACAGCCGCATCAAAGACCAACTCAAGCATGCCCAGGCGAACGCGTGCCGTGGTGTAGTCGGCCGCCTTTTGGTGACTGGCTAAGCCGATACGTGACGCAAACTCCACCGGTACCTCAGCGCGGTGCGACAGAACATGTCGGATTTGGCGATTGCCTAGCCATAAGCGCACGCCCACCATCGCGAGCAAAAAAACAACAAATAAGAATGTCAGCATAAGACCTGTGAGCCCTGGGGCGGTGTATGAGAAAATCACGTTTTAACTGGATTGATTATATGGCCAACACCCGCGACCAGGCAGCAACCAAGCAAACCGCAAAACCCCATCCAAACGAATTTCGTTTAGTTTGGCTGGATATGGAAATGACCGGCCTCGATCCCGAAAAAGAACGCATCATCGAAGTGGCAGTGGTCATTACAGAGCCCGACCTGACAATCGTAGCGGAAGGCCCCGTGTTGGTGGTGCATCAGCCCGATAGCCTGCTTGACGCGATGGATAGCTGGAACAAATCGACGCACGGCAAGAGTGGGCTCACCGAGCGTGTCAAGGCCTCTGTGCTCTCTGAACCCGAAGTCGAAGCCCAGTTGATCGCCTTTATGGCGCAATACGTGCCTGCCGGCAAATCACCGCTCTGTGGCAATACGGTGAGCCAAGATCGCCGGTTTATGTTTAGTTACATGCCAAAGCTCGAGCAATTTTTTCACTACCGCACGATTGATGTCAGTACGCTTAAAGAGCTGGCTCGACGCTGGAAGCCCGAGCTGCTCAAAGGCTTTGAAAAGCGCAGCAAGCATCAGGCGCTCGCAGATATTTATGAGTCGATCGATGAACTCAAGTATTACCGCGAAACCTTCATTAAACTTTAACGCGTGGGGCTTGGCATCTAGCTGGCAAGCCGTAGTTTTTTGCGGATCATTATTAGATACCAGCTGTGCAGCAAGATTGTTGATATCGCTAAGCCAATGGTGGCCATGAGCCACATGCTGCCCGCACCCACTGGCGAGCCTGCCAACAACTGATTGCGCACCGGCTCCATCAGGCTTTTGCCTGGGCCAAAACCCATCCACCAGCCACCGAGCAGCCCAACCGTCATGAGCGCAAAGATCTGCAGCAGCATGGGCACAAAGGCAATTTTGTGGGCGCGCAACAAGTAACTGTTGATGCACTGCATGGCGTCAACGATATGGAAGAAGGGCAGTAACACCAGCAGCGATAGAGCGACGCTGGCAACCTCGGGATTATTGGTATAAGCCGCCACGATCTCTTCGCGCCCTAAATATAAACCTAAGGCCGTCAAGCAGGCGCCACTCAAACCGACCACTAAGCCCATCATGCTTATACGATGCGCTTGCTGCATTTGCTTTGCGCCAATCGCCTGTGCGGTGAGAGCCGCGGTGGCTACCCCGATCGACATGGGCATCATATAAGACAAGGCGGCAAGATTTGACATGACTTGATGGCCACCAATCGCGGCGATTCCTTCTTGCGCTACGAGCAACGACATGAACGTAAAAGCGCAGACCTCAACCAAGTACGACCCCCCCATCGGCAAACCGAGCTTAAGAATCGCCCACATACTTTTTAGGTGTGGCACGCCTAGCGTGAGTTGAAACTGCCGATAAAAGGGGTTGCGTAATACCACCCATAAACTTAGACCTAGCGTGATCCAAAACACGACTGCCGAAGCGATGCCGGCCCCGGTGGCCCCTAACGCAGGAAACCCCCAGTTGCCAAAAATCAGTAACCAGTTAAACAGCGCTTTGAGCGCAATGCCGATCAAATTGATCGTCATGATGAGTTTGGGACGCGAGACAGCATTGGCCAAGCCATACACCGTGCGGAACATCAGGGCCGCCGGCAAGCCGAAGGTCAGTGCCAAAAGGTAACTGTGCACACTGCTGCGTACCTCGGGGGCAATTTCACCTGAGAAGCCCAGCCAGACGTCTGGAAACATCATGACAACGCCACCGATCACCGACAGCAACAACGAGACCCAAATCCCCTGACCCCAAACCTGACCGACTTGTTTGAGTTCACCCGCGCCAAAGTGCTGAGCCTGAATGGGAATGAGGGCGTGCATCACACCGATCAAACTAATAAAGACTGTGATGTAAATGGCGATCGACAGCGCCATCGTCGCCAAGTCGGTCGCACTCGCATGACCCGTCATCGCGGTGTCAAGTACGCCAAACGCCATCCCCGCCCACGAACTAATGAGCACAGGCCAGGATTGCTTCAGAATCGCTTGCAGCGTGGCCCGAAAAGACCGAGGTGCTAAATGGAATGCAGTCATCGAGTGGATATGCGCAGCAGGCGGTAGCGATCGTAGCGGTCTGCGCCACGCGAGCCTTGCCACAACACTTGTGCGACCTCGCTATAGCCGGCAGAACCATCTTCAAGTTGCTTAAGCGTGGTTTGTTGCAATACAAAGGGGCATCGGGAATCGTAGGTAAAAATCAGGCCGTCAAACACATATAGCGAGGCGCGCGACCCGAGCGATAAGCCTTGCGCGCGCAGACAACTGGTTTGCCCTGAAGCGCCAACAGCTTGCGCCAGCGCGTGTTTGATTTGACCAGACATTGGACGATAGCTTCTGACGTAATCAAGTGCTGGGAGCCAGAGCAGCACCAGCAACAGCCAGGTCAGAGTGAGACCTGCCGCGCAAAGTATTGAGCCTCGCCACAAGACTGTGGGTCGCAAGCGCAGGCGCCACACGACCAGCGCCACCCAGCAGAGCGTGGCGAACACGCCGACCACCACAGGCCACCAAAGTAGACGGGGCTCGTAGCCGGCGGTTTGGCGGATGATATTGAGCGAAATTTGTTTTGGGATATTAAAGTGCAGGGCAAACCAACCGACCCAGACACCCACGATAGTGAGTGAAAAGCACATCAAGGCAAACCAGTCGAGCGTGTTGATGACCGCGCGTCGCATGGTGGGTAGCGCGAAAGCTGCAAGCGCTGCCAGAGGCACGACCAACAAGACGTATTCGGCTTCACCGGGCTCTTGCAGTACGGGTAGTGTCAGCAGCAAGCCCAACACAAACGCGAGCGGCAACCAAATGTGAGGAGCCGTCATCCATCTGCGCCATTGCCACAACGCAAGCAAGGCGAGCGGCCAAATGGGCCAGAGAAACCAAGGCAAATCACGCAGCGGGCGCATGCCCACCTCAAACTCTGGCAGCCCCAGACGGCTGATGTTCCAGTAACGCCAGGCCTCGATCCATTCAGGATTCGCGCGCGTGGCCAGTATCCACCAAGTCGCGATCGCCGCGCCCGCCACGACGAGCGCAGCCAAAATATAATGGCGTTTGAGCCATAAGCCACTGCGCGGATGCAGCGCAAACAGCAGTGCGAACAAGACCGGTAACAGGCCAGGCCAGGCGCGGCTTAAAAAAGCCCCTGTTACAGCCAAAATCAGGAACGCTGCGCCAAGCTTTGGTTTGTCGAGCATGCGCACGAGGGCGAAAAAAGCGAGGGCATGGCAGGCGATGTGCGCTGGGACGATGGAGGTTTCGTGGAGCCGGGCCAAAATACCAACAGTCGCTAATAACAAAAGACTTGCTGCGTCGGCGAGCAGACGGCCATAGTCTTTGACCGAAGGCTCGCCGCCAAACGGTAGCGCCAAGGGTTGCGCTTCGGTGCGGCGACCGAGTAAGTAAGTGCCATACCAAAGCGAGGCCAGGGTGATGCCAAACCAAAGTAGGTTGGCCAGCCTTGAGGCCAGAATGTCGCCGAGCAACGAGCCGAATAGGGAGATGAGTCCGGCACCCACCCACATGGCCAGTGGGCCGTCTTGCGCCAGTGCGAGTGGCCCGATGTGTGGAGTCAGCCAACTGCTCTGGTCACGTAAGGCCGATAGCATCGTGGCCAGGCCGACCACATCGTCGGTTTTCCAGGGATCGCGGCCAAGCAAGCCCGCGACGATATACACAAACGCCAAGACGAAAAACAACATCCTCGGCAACTTAACCGTGGCGGGTGCCGTCATGCGTGCGGGGGTGGCGGGGTGTTGGGTTGACACGGGTGAGTGTTAGTCTGCGCGGGATAGGAGGGTCACAAAAAAAGGCAGCCAAAGGCTGCCCCGGTTTACTTTATTTGAGCGCGAACGTTCAAATTAAGCAGCAGCCTTTTTTGTACCAGACGTGCGGGCAAAACGAGCACGAAATTTCTCGACCCGACCGGTTTCAACCAGACGCGTTTGGGCGCCGGTATAAAAAGGGTGTGATTCAGAGGTAACGTCGCACTTGAATAACGGCATTGTTTGGCCATCGATTTCGATGGTTTCGCGACTAGTGAGCGTGGAACGCGTCACGAACTTGTTGCCGGTTTGCAGGTCAACAAAAGCCACGTCTTTATATTTTGGGTGAATGCCGTCTTTCATTTTAAATCCTCTAGAGTTAGTCGGGTCGCCGGTGAGCTTCAGTTAAACCCCCACCACGTATCCTGAGTTCAGCCCACCATTCTACAGCCTCTAGAGGATTATGGCAAAGCGGCAATGCTATTCTGCAATGGGTGTCTTTTTAATAAATCTTGTCAAAACAAGCCCTTGGAGGCCATAGCGTGTCACGCAAGCATGAAATTCCGACAATATCCGAGGCGGCAGGGGTGCGTTATCTGCATTTTGGTACGGAGTGGGTGCAAGGTGCGATGTGGGTGGCGCAGCCCGCCGAGTTAGTGCTTGAATACACCGCGCAGATGCTCGCTTGGCTTTTGTTCTTGAGTCCGCCCCGAGAGCAAGCCCTGGGTCTGTTGGGGTTGGGGGCGGGTTCACTGACCCGGTTTTGTCTGAAGCACACTCGCTCCCGGCTCGAGGTCGTTGAATGGAATCCGCTGGTGACGTCGGCCTGTGAGCTGTACTTTAAATTGCCCAGACCCAATCGGCTCACGATCGAACACTGTGATGCGGGGGAGTGGGTGGCTCAAACGCAGCACCACGGCAGCTGTTCGGTTTTGATGGTGGATATTTATGACGGCCAGGCGCGGGGGCCGGTGCGTGACTCACTTGAGTTTTATCAAGATTGTCATGCGGTGCTGAGCGACGTGGGTATTTTGACTGTGAACTTGTTTGGCGCGCATGCTAGTTTTGAACGCAATATCCGCAATTTGAGTCAGGCCTTCGAGGGGCGCCTGTTGAGCTTGCCGCAAATCGATGCGGGCAATCAGATTGTGTTGGCATTTAAGGGGCCAAGGCTTGAGGTTTCGATCGAACAGCTACTTGCACGCGCTGAAGCGCTTGAGACACAATATCGACTACCCGCTAAAAAATGGGCACGCTCTTTATTGGGTCGAGCGCAGAACGCGATGTTAGTGATCTAGAGAATTTTTTAGAGGTGAGTCCGATGATTCGTCGAGCGTGCGTCGTAGTATGGCTGTGTGGAATTCTGGCGTTAACCTCTGCCGCCTCTTGTGCGCAAACCAAGTCGGTGGCAGTGCTGGCTACCGATAGTGGCGTGGCCACTGAGGCTTTGCGCGACGGTTTGCGCGACGCGCTCAAAGCGGCCGGTTTCGTTGAGGGGCGCAACTTAAAGTGGGTGTCCGAGACGGCGTCTACGGACGAGCAACAGCTGAATCAGCGCGCGTTGAATTTGGTATTGTCGCGCCCTGATGTGTTAGTCGCGCTGTCGTTGCCGGCAGCGCAGGCTCTGATGAAGCACACCAAGCAGATGCCGATTATTTTTGTCGGAGTGACTGACCCGGTGCAGGCAGAACTGGTACCAAGCTGGTCGGCCTCGGGGACGAACGTAACCGGAGTTTCTGACTTGTTAACGCTCACGCGTCGAGTCACTCTGATTCGTCAGGTGGTTGCCCAGGCGCGCAAGGTGGGGGTGGTATACAACCCGGCGGATGCTGCTTCAGTTGTGGTCGTGCGCGAGTTTCAAGAGCAGCTGACGAAGGCGGGGCTGTTGATGGTTGAGGTGGCAGCGGTGCGCGCGACTGACGTGGCTGCAGCGGCCCGCAGCTTGATCGGCAAGGTTGACGTGCTTCATACTTTTTGGGATCCACACACGCAGGCGGCTTACCCGGGTCTGGTTAAGGTGGCCAATGACGCCAAGATTCCCTTGCTTGCTGCCGATACCGCCAGCGTGCAGGCCGGGGCGTTGGCCGCGTTTGTGATTACCGAGCGTGAGGTGGGTGCTGCAGCCGGACGCCAGGCAGTCAGGATTTTACGAGGGACCAAGCCCGGCGCGATCGCCCCTGAAGTCCTGAGTAGGCCCCAGCCTCAGCTCAATCTTGCTGCGGCAAAAAAACAGGGTGTCACCTTGCCCGAGGCTTTCTTGAAAGGCGCGGTGATTATCGTCAAATAGCGATTGGCGACAAGCGCTGTTTGTAAGCGATAATGCTCGGACTGCGTCGTATTGTCGACGCAGAAGTGCGTCGTACGCCAACCGCGCGTTCGTCGCTCAATGCTAAAAAGTTGCTCCCTTATGATTGATCTTGGCATTAATATCGACCACGTTGCTACGCTGCGCCAGCAACGTCAAACGGCTTACCCCGATCCGCTTGCGGCCGCCCTGCTAGCTGAAGACGCAGGCGCCGACCTGATTACGTTACATCTGCGCGAAGATCGACGTCATATTCAAGACGCCGATGTTTTTGCGTTGCGCCCAAAGTTACGCACCCGCATGAATCTCGAATGCGCGATCACCCCAGAAATGCTAAAAATCGCCTGTGAGGTGGTGCCCCAAGACGTCTGTCTGGTACCCGAAAAACGCGCCGAATTAACGACAGAGGGTGGCCTTGAGGTTGCGGGTGCCTTTGGCGCCGTAGGCGCGGCGGTTAAACAATTGCAAGGCAGCGGCATACGCGTCTCTCTTTTTATCGACCCAGACGCCGTTCAGATTCGTGCGGCCGCCGACACTGGTGCTACCGTCATCGAACTACATACCGGTGCCTACGCCGAGGCCGCCAACGAGACCCAGGCCGCGCTTGAAATCCTTAGGCTCGAGCAGGCGATTCGCGTCGCACTAGGATGTGGGCTGCGCGTGAATGCGGGTCATGGCTTGCATTTTGGCAACGTGGC
>JABMMM010000101.1 GCA_013205565.1 Alcaligenaceae bacterium
CTTTACATCAACTCGCCAGGCGGGTCAGTATATGCAGGCATGGCGATTTATGACACCATGCGCTTCATCAAGCCCGAGGTATCCACCCTGTGCACAGGCTTGGCGGCCAGCATGGGGGCGTTTTTGTTGTCCGCAGGCACAAAAGGTAAGCGTTTTTCGTTACCAAACTCTCGCATCATGATCCATCAGCCTTCAGGTGGTGCGCAGGGCCAAGCCACCGATATTCAGATTCAGGCGCGCGAAATTCTCGACTTGCGCGAACGCTTAAACGCGATGTTGGCCGAAAACACTGGCCAAACAGTCGAACGTATTGCGCTAGACACCGAACGAGACAATTTTATGTCGGCTCAAGATGCAGTATCGTATGGCTTAATCGACAAGGTTCTAACGTCGCGCGCGGATACCGCATAGCATTTCGCAGAGCTCTCAGAGTGCTTAAGATTTTTTTACAAACGCTCTGAGCACTCGGTCTGAAACAACTGGTAATGGATCCTTATGTCAGAAAAAAAAGGCTCAGCTAGCACTAAAGTCTTGCATTGTTCGTTTTGTAACAAAAGCCAGCATGAAGTGCGCAAACTCATTGCGGGTCCTTCGGTCTTTGTCTGCGACGAATGTATCGAGTTGTGTAACGACATTATTCGCGAAGAAGCGCAAGCAAGTGCGCGCGCCTCGATTCGTACCGATCTGCCAACGCCAGCCGAAATCAAAGCCTTTTTAGACCAATATGTCATTGGCCAAACGGCCTCTAAGCGTGTGCTCGCCGTGGCTGTTTACAACCACTACAAGCGGCTGCGCCACGGCGAAGTCAAGGGCGATGACGTCGAGCTCTCAAAAAGTAATATCTTGTTGATTGGCCCGACAGGTTCAGGCAAAACACTGCTTGCGCAAACACTGGCGCGTCAATTGAACGTGCCTTTTGTGATGGCTGATGCCACAACACTGACCGAAGCGGGTTATGTGGGCGAAGACGTCGAAAACATTATTCAAAAACTGCTTCAAAATTGCAATTACGAAGTCGAAAAAGCGCAACGCGCAATCGTCTATATCGATGAAATCGATGAGATTTCTCGTAAAGCTGACAATCCTTCTATTACCCGTGACGTATCTGGCGAGGGCGTCCAACAAGCCTTGCTCAAACTCATTGAAGGTACGGTGGCTTCGGTGCCCCCGCAGGGCGGACGCAAGCACCCTAATCAAGATTTTGTTCAAGTTGACACCACCAACATCTTGTTCATCGTGGGTGGTGCCTTTGACGGCCTTGAAAAGGTGATTCGAAACCGCACCGAGCGCTCTGGTATTGGATTTAGCGCGACTGTTGATTCGAAAACAAATCAATCGGCTGGCAGCACTTTTCTTGAGGTCGAACCCGAGGATCTGGTTAAGTTCGGTTTAATTCCTGAGTTGGTCGGACGCCTACCCGTGATTGCGACGTTGCAAGAGCTTGATGAAGATACGCTCATACAGATTTTGACCGAGCCTAAAAATGCTTTGCTCAAGCAGTTTCAAAAGCTTTTTGCCATGGAAGGCGCCGAACTTGAGATCCGCCCAGCGGCGTTGCGTGCGATTGCCCGTAAAGCGGTTAAGCGCAAAACGGGTGCGCGCGGGCTGCGTTCGATTCTTGAGTCGGCCTTGTTAGACACCATGTACGAATTACCCACCCAAGGTAATATCAAGCGAGTCGTACTCGACGAAGCAACGATTGAAAGTCAAAGTCAGCCCTTGTTGGTTTACGGCGACGAAAAAGAACAGACCAAAGCCGAGCGCAATCTACGTGATGCGGCAGCGTAGCGCTAAAAAAGTCAATTCGTTTTTCAAATTTAAGTTTTCGCAGCCCCTTTGTAGGGGCTTTTTCTTATGTACGAGCTAAACGCTTGAAATTTGGGCTATCGTCTACATAACAGACATATTCGTGTCATCACGGGCTTTGTATCGGTCGCTCAGTTGGGCTTTACCGAATTTCTATTAGGATATCCTCATGTCTGAAAACCAGACCTTGCCATCTGAACCCATTCATTTGCCGCTGTTGCCCTTGCGCGACGTGGTGGTGTTTCCGCATATGGTGATCCCCCTCTTTGTCGGACGTCCGCGTTCGATTCGAGCGCTTGAGGCCGCGATGGAGGCAGGCAAAAGCATCATGCTCGCCGCACAAAAGTCTGCAGGTAAAGACGATCCGACACCTGAAGACGTCTACGAAATCGGTTGTGTGGCTACGATTTTACAAATGCTCAAGTTACCCGATGGCACCGTTAAGGTTCTGGTAGAGGGTGCCCAACGTGCCCGCATCACAGAAATTCAAGATACCAGCACGCACTTTACGTCGACGGTGTTGCCAATTGCACCCGATATCGCCGCAAACGCAGAGACCGAGGCGTTACGCCGTGCGATCGTGGGTCAGTTTGAGCAGTACGTCAAGCTCAATAAAAAGATTCCACCAGAGATTTTGACCTCACTGGCAGGGATTGATGACGCTGGGCGTCTTGCAGATACGGTTGCCGCACATTTACCTCTCAAGCTTGAGCAGAAACAAAAAATGCTTGAAGTGATTTCCACAGCAGCGCGCCTTGAGGCTCTGTTGACGCAGCTCGAAACAGAGATTGATATCCTGCAAGTTGAAAAGCGAATTCGCGGTCGCGTGAAAAAGCAGATGGAGAAAAGTCAGCGTGACTACTACCTGAACGAACAGGTCAAAGCGATTCAAAAAGAACTCGGTGAGGGCGAAGAAGGTGCCGATATTGAAGAGCTTGAAAAGAAAATTCTTGCTGCCCAGCTGCCTAAAGACGCTAAAAAGAAAGTGGATGGCGAGCTCAAAAAACTCAAGCTGATGTCGCCGATGTCGGCCGAAGCAACTGTGGTGCGCAACTACATCGATACTGTGATCAATTTGCCGTGGCGTAAAAAGAGCAAGGTGAATCATTCGATTCCCAACGCTGAAAGCGTGCTTGATGATGATCACTACGGCTTAGATAAAGTCAAAGAACGTATTCTTGAATATCTCGCTGTGCAGCAGCGGGTCGATAAAATCAAGGCACCGATCCTCTGTTTGGTCGGTCCACCAGGCGTCGGTAAAACCTCGCTGGGTCAATCGATTGCAAAAGCCACGAATCGAAAGTTCATTCGCATGGCTTTGGGTGGCGTGCGTGACGAGGCTGAGATTCGTGGGCATCGTCGCACCTATATCGGCTCAATGCCGGGCAAGATATTACAAAATATGTCTAAGGTTGCTGTGCGTAACCCCCTGTTCCTGCTGGATGAGATTGACAAGCTCGGGATGGATTTCAGGGGCGATCCTGCCTCAGCCCTTTTAGAGGTGCTGGATCCAGAGCAAAACCACACGTTCCAAGATCACTACGTTGAGGTCGATTTTGACCTGTCTGACGTGATGTTTGTTGCTACGAGCAACACGCTGAATATCCCCGCGGCCTTGCTCGATCGGATGGAGGTCATTCGCCTTTCGGGTTACACCGAAGAAGAGAAAATCCATATCGCGATGGATCACTTGTTACCTAAAGTGATGAAAAACAATGGCGTAAAAATCGAAGAACTCGCTGTCGAAGAATCAGCCTTGCGTGACATCGTGCGTTATTACACCCGTGAAGCGGGTGTACGTTCTCTTGAGCGCGATATCGGCAAAATCTGTCGTAAGGTTGTCAAAAAACTGTTGGCAGACAGCGAAGCGCTAAAGTTGGCGAAGACTAAAGAAGTCCTAGCCAAGGTGGTGGTCACCTCAGAAAATTTGAGCGATTATTTGGGCGTGCGTCGCTTTACCTTTGGCATGGCCGAGAAAGAAAATCAGATCGGACAGGTCAACGGTTTGGCTTGGACTGAAGTCGGCGGGGATTTGTTGACGATTGAAGTCGCCGATATGCCGGGTAAGGGTGTGATTCAGCGCACGGGTTCGATCGGCGATGTCATGAAAGAGTCGGTTGAGGCGGCGCGCAGTGTCGTACGTGCGCGCGCACGGCGCTTAGGCATTGCGGACAGCACCTTTGAAAAGCGCGATATCCACGTGCACTTTCCAGAAGGCGCTACGCCTAAAGACGGTCCGTCAGCAGGTATCGCGATCACCCTGGCGATTGTGTCAGCGTTGACGCAAAACCCTGTGCGTGCGGATGTTGCGATGACAGGTGAAATCACCTTGCGCGGAGAAGTGCTTGCGATCGGTGGCTTGAAAGAAAAACTCTTAGCGGCGCATCGCGGTGGCATTAAGACCGTGCTGATTCCTGAAGAAAACGTCAAAGACTTGACTGAGATCCCTGACAACGTAAAGAATCAACTTGAGATTATTCCGGTGCGCTGGATCGATAAAGTGTTAGAGGTTGCGCTGGTGAATCCGTTAACGCCACTTGCCGACGATGCACCGGTGGCAGAGACGGTTGTGGCTAAAGCGGCAGAAACTGCTGCGACCGCTGATCCAGTGATTAAGCACTGAAGCTTGTTTTGAATGAGAAGCCCTGAGGTCATTTGACAGAATGTTTCTTTAAGTTTGACCCAAAAGGCGTCGTATTTGCGGCGCCTTTTTTTGAGATAAGAATGCCAGACAGTCTTGTTACGGTGCGGATCGATAAGTGGTTGTGGGCAGCACGATTTTTTAAATCACGTGCGCAAGCGGTGTTGGCAATCGAGGCAGGGCGGGTTCAGCTACAAGGCGAACGCGTGAAGCCCGCAAGGACAGTCAAGGTGGGCGATCGCGTGCTGATCCAGCGCGAACAAGAACGTTTTGAGTTGTGGGTACGTGGTGTGACTGAGACGCGACGTTCAGCACCGTTGGCGCGGATGTTGTTTGATGAAACGCCCGAGAGCTTACTGGCAAGGGAGACGGCGACAGAAAAGCGCAAATACTTTGTTGAGCCATCGCAAGAGATTAAAGCGCGCCCAACAAAACGCGATCGACGTGACCTAGAAAAATGGCGCGACGTTTAGCGTATGTCTTGCTTTATTGCAGTGTGGTGTTGCGGATCAAACCAACCGCAATACCCTCAAGCGAGAAGTCTTGCCCCGGTTGGATTTGAATCGGCTGAAAATCTGAGTTTTCAGGTAGCAGTTCAATACGCCCACCCAACTTACTTAAGCGTTTGACAGTCACTTCGTCATCGATGCGGGCCACTACGATTTGGCCATTGCGGGCATCACTGGTTTTTTTAATCGCCAGCAAGTCACCATCTAAGATGCCGGCATCGCGCATACTAAGGCCTTTGACCTTAAGCAGATAATCGGGCTGCTGGGCAAACATATTGAGATCGATATTGATTTCTTTTTCAATATTTTCAGCGGCCAAAATTGGATGACCAGCGGCCACGCGTCCAATCAAAGGCAAAAGCAAAAAGCCTGAACCCGGTAGCGTTTTAAGCCGAGGGCGATCGGCAGGAAGCTCGGCTTCAACATCGGCCTCGATTGACTCATTGGCTAAGTTGGTTAAGCGAATGCCTCTGGACGCTCCAGCTGTCAGTTCGATGACGCCTTTTCGCGCCAGGGCACGAAGGTGATCTTCTGCCGCATTGGCAGATTTAAAGCCTAGCACTGCAGCGAGTTCGGCCCGCGTGGGGGGAAACCCCGTATTCACGATTGCTTGCCGGATAAGATCCAAAATCTGTTGCTGACGATCGGTAAGCTTGAGCGACATGGAAAGCATCCTTTAGGCTTGGGTAAGCCGAGCTGTTTTTATATACAGGTGTTATTATGCACGATTTAGTGCAATTGTGCAAATTTATCTGTATAAAAAAACAGCGTTGGTACTTTTCAAGCGTTTTTCATGACCTCGGCCATGGCTTTGGCCACCACATCGATGTTTTTGCTATTTAGCGCCGCCACACAAATTCGACCGCTGCTGACCGCGTAGATGGCGTGCTCAGTTCGTAAGCGCTCAACCTGAGGCGCAGTCATCCCCGAAAACGAGAACATGCCGCGCTGCTTCATCACAAAATTGAAGTCTTGCATGGCGCCGTACTGTGCCAGTTTTTCGACAATCTGACGGCGCATCAGGCGGATCCGATCGCGCATGCCGGCAAGCTCTTGATCCCAAAGGGCAAAAAGCTCGGGCGTCTTTAACACCGTGGACACAATCGTACCCCCATGTGTCGGTGGATTTGAATAGTTGGTACGAATCACGCGTTTGACTTGGCTGAGCACGCGATTGGACTCGTCTTGGCTGCCTGTGACGATGGTCAAAGCGCCAACGCGTTCGCCATAAAGTGAGAAGGATTTTGAAAACGACGAGCTAATGAACATCGTCATATCCAGAGCGGCAAAGATGCGTACGGCCACGGCGTCTTGCTCTAGTCCATCGCCAAACCCTTGGTAGGCGATGTCTAAGAAGGGAATGAGTTCGCCGGCTTGAACCACTTGTGCAACGGCCTGCCATTGCTCGGCTGTCAGATCCACACCGGTTGGGTTGTGGCAGCAGGCGTGCAAAACCGCCACGCTTTTAGCTGGCAGCGCTTTTAGCCCCGCTAGCATGCCTTCAAAATTTAGCCCGCGTGTCTTTGCATCGTAGTAGGGATAGGTCACCACTTCAAAGCCAGCACGCTCAAAGAGCGCGCGGTGGTTTTCCCAGCTCGGGTCACTGATTGCGACCTTGGCGTTGGGGACCAATTGCTTGATGAAGTCGGCACCAATTTTGAGCGCACCGGTGCCGCCCAAGGCTTGCATGGTTAAGACGCGACCAGCAGCGATCAGCGCTGAGTTTTTGCCAAGCACCAACTCTTGCGCACCTTTGTTGTAGCTCGCGATCCCTTCGATCGGTAAGTAGCCGTGTGCAGCGGCTGCCTCAACGCGTGCCACCTCAGCGGTGCGTACGGCCTTGAGCAGAGGGATTTTGCCGTTGTCGTCGTAATAGACACCCACACCCAAATTGACTTTGGTTGTGCGGGTATCGGCATTAAATTGTTCGTTTAAGCCCAGGATTGGATCGCGGGGGGCAAGTTCAACGGCTTGAAAGAGGGTGCTCATGTGGGTTTTAGTGTGCAAGAAGTAAGAGTGACAAGGTTGGGGTAGACGTACGCATTTTCAGAGAACATAATGGCGGGTTACCCTCAGTCTGAGGGGGTTCTCGAATAAGTCTAGCATGGCCACCCGCAAGAGCAAAAAACCGATCGAGCAATCGCTGCCAGAACAACTGTCAGAACAAGCTGTGGACATCCCGCAGGCTACCCCCTACGTGCCCGAACCAGTCGATACCATCTACAACGCGGCCATCTCAACCGGCAACGAGAAGGGGCGGTTTATCGATTATCCCGATAGCCCCTTTCACCTTTACCAACCCTATCCCCCTGGCGGTGATCAGCCCCGCGCGATTGATTTGCTTGAGCAGGGCGTGTGCGACGGTTTGATGTCGCAAACGCTGTTGGGTGTGACGGGCTCGGGCAAAACGTTCACGATGGCGAATATGATTGCGCGCCTGGGTAGGCCTGCACTGGTATTGGCCCCCAACAAAACGCTGGCCGCGCAACTGTATGCTGAGATGCGCGAGTTTTTTCCAAAAAACGCGGTCGAGTATTTTGTGTCGTATTACGACTACTACCAGCCCGAAGCGTACGTGCCGACCCGCGATTTGTTCATCGAAAAAGATTCCTCGATCAACGAGCATATTGAACAGATGCGCTTGTCGGCCACCAAAAGTTTGCTCGAGCGGCGCGATACCATCATCGTTGGCACAGTGTCTTGCATTTACGGTATTGGTAACCCCGCTGATTATCACGCCATGGTATTGATTTTACGAACCGGCGATCGTATTGCCCGGCGCGAAATCCTCGAGCGCTTAGTCGCCATGCAGTACGAGCGTAACGATCTTGAGTTTACGCGCGGCACCTTTCGTGCGCGCGGTGAAACGATCGATATTTTTCCGGCCGAAAGCGCCGAGCTTGCGGTGCGCTTGACGCTGTTTGATGACGAAGTTGAAAGCCTAGAATTATTCGACCCCTTGACTGGTAAGGTGCGCCAGAAGGTTCCGCGTTTTACCGTGTATCCGGGTTCGCATTACGTCACGCCGCGCGACACGGTGTTGCGCGCGATCGAGACGATCAAACAAGAGCTGCGCGAACGCGTCAAACAATTCGTTGATTCTGGTCATCTGGTCGAAGCGCAACGCATTGAGCAGCGCACTCGCTTTGATCTTGAGATGCTCTCTGAACTTGGTTTTTGTAAGGGGATCGAAAACTATTCGCGACACTTGTCTGGTGCTGCGCCGGGCGACCCGCCGCCCACGATGATTGATTACTTGCCGCGCGATGCGTTAATGTTCATCGACGAAAGTCATGTCACGATCGGGCAGTTAGGTGGCATGTATCGTGGGGATCGGGCTCGCAAAGAAACGCTCGTGAATTATGGGTTTCGTTTGCCCTCGGCGATGGACAATCGCCCTTTAAAAATGGAAGAGTTTGAAACCCGCATGCGTCAGTGCGTGTTCGTGTCTGCCACACCAGGCAATTACGAACAGGCCCATTCTGACCACGTGGTTGAACAAGTGGTGCGACCAACCGGTTTGGTGGATCCTATCGTCGAGGTTCGCCCAGCCCGCACACAGGTTGACGACTTGTTGGGCGAAATTAAATTGCGTACTGCTGTGCAAGAGCGTGTGCTGGTGACGACCCTGACCAAGCGCATGGCTGAGGATTTGACCGACTACCTATCTGAAAGTGGTCAACGCGTGCGCTACTTGCATTCAGATATCGATACGGTCGAGCGCGTTGAAATTATTCGTGATCTGCGCCTGGGTGTGTTCGACGTGCTGGTCGGCATTAATTTGTTGCGCGAGGGGCTCGATATCCCTGAAGTATCACTCGTGGCGATTTTAGACGCCGACAAAGAAGGCTTTTTACGCTCGGATCGCAGCTTGATTCAAACAATCGGGCGTGCCGCCCGTAACTTGAATGGTCGTGCCATTTTGTATGCCGATCGCGTGACGGATTCAATGAAGCGCGCCATGGGCGAGACCGAAAGGCGTCGCAATAAGCAATTGGCGTTTAACCTCGAACACGGAATCGAGCCACGCAGCGTGCGCAAAGCGGTGCGTGAGTTGATCGACGGCATTGTGGCGCCAGCGTTCAGAGAACAGCCCGAAGATTTGACCTCTTATGCGCTGCTGACCGACGAAAAAGCGTTGGCAAAAGAGTTCAAACGGCTTGAAAAACTGATGTTGGATCACGCTCGTAACCTTGAATTTGAACAGGCCGCAGCCGCGCGAGACGCTTTAAAGGTGCTAAAAGATCGAGTGCTGCTTTCTGGCGCGTGATCAGACTAAGAAAGCTTTGTGTTGGTGCATCAACTGACAGGTTTAATAGGGGTTTTCAACCTTTTTTTCTTTAAAAAAGGATTTTTTCACTATATGGACTGAGGCATATCTTTAGGATTTTTCGTAAGTGTTTGAAATTAAATAATAAAAAGTAAGATTATGGCTTGCAAACACCACTGTCATCGATATGAAAAATATCTAGACATGTTAGGGGTTTTCCCGCACAATATGCACCATGATGACAAAAGTTCTTTTCGTATGCACGGGTAACATTTGCCGCTCCCCCAGTGCTGAAGGCGTTTTTCGCCACCTGATCAAAGAAGCCGGCCTCGCTGAGGTCGTGGGCATTGATTCTGCCGGCACCCATAACTTTCACCTTGGTGAGGGAGCAGACCCTCGCGCACTCGCAGCCGCACGTAAGCGCGGCTACGACATCACTGAACATGTTGCGCGTCAGGTCACGGTTGAAGATTATCGCGAATACGACCTCATTTTGGCAATGGATTGGGAAAACCTGTCTGCCATGCAGCAACAGTGCCCTAAATTGCATCAACATAAATTGATGTTATTGATGCGTTTTGCTAACGAATTCGAAGAAGCAACGGTCCCTGATCCTTACTATGGCGGCCCCGAGGGCTTTGGTAAAGTGCTTGATTATCTTGAAGATTCTTGCCAAGGTGTGCTTGAACTGGTGCGCAAACGCGCAACGCAATACCAAGCTGCCTAACGTTTGGCTCACCGCTCAGGTGTAGCGGGTTAAAAGTCTAAAAACCGTGCGAGGCGCGGTTTTTTTTTTGGTACTGAGTTGTGACGGCCTTAAGGTCTTTAGGGCTATACCCTAGCAAAACAGTCAAGAATTGTGTATACTTGAGTGGTTTAGTCGGGTAAGTGGTTGCGCTGTGTAGCCATTTCGTTAAAAGGACTCTGTCATGCGACTCACCACCAAAGGGCGTTTTGCTGTTACCGCCATGATTGACTTAGCTTTGCGTCAGCAAAGCGGGCCAGTGACTTTATCGGCGATCAGTCAGCGACAAAATATTTCTCTGTCTTATCTTGAGCAGCTGTTCGGCAAGTTGCGTCGTCACGAGTTGGTTGAAAGTGTGCGCGGCCCTGGCGGCGGCTACACCTTGGCGCGTCTGGCGCGCACAATCACTGTGGCTGACATCATCTTCGCCGTTGATGAACCCATCGACGCCACCAGCTGTGCGGGTAAAACTGACTGTGCCACCGGTACAGATGGCAAGCAAGGCATCTGTATGACCCACGAACTCTGGTCAACCCTTAACCGTAAGATGGTTGATTTTCTTGATTCAGTTGCGTTACAGGATTTGGTTGACCAACAGCGTTTGCGCCAAATCCAAGAGGCAAGTCAGGCCAGTGGTGCTGGCGTACGTGTCAATATGGTCAATACACCGCCAACTATTAAACAGCCTGCTGCTGCAAACGCCTAGGAGCTCTCAATGTCCTCATTACCGATTTATTTAGATTACTCAGCCACCACCCCTGTTGACCCCAAAGTGGTCGATAAGATGATTCCGTGGCTTTACGAGCACGCGGGTAATCCGGCGTCGCGCAGCCACGCCTACGGCTGGGAGGCCGAAGAGGCCGTCGAGCGCGCACGCGATCAAGTGGCCTCGTTGGTCAACGCCGATCCACGTGAAATTGTCTGGACTTCAGGCGCGACTGAATCAAATAATCTGGCAATTAAGGGTGCGGCTGGCTTTTACGCTGAGCGCGGCAAGCACATCATCACCATCAAAACCGAACATAAAGCTGTGCTCGATCCCTGCCGTGAACTCGAGCGCCAAGGCTTTGAGGTCACGTACCTTGACGTCCAAGAAGACGGTTTGATTAATCTCGATGCCTTCAAAGCCGCCATCCGCCCTGATACCGTATTGGTGTCGGTGATGTTTGTAAATAACGAAATTGGCGTGATTCAGCCCATTGCGACGCTTGGCGAAATCTGCCGTGAAAAGAACATCATTTTCCACGTTGACGCTGCCCAGGCAACGGGCAAGGTCAATATCGACCTGCAAACCCTTAAAGTCGATTTGATGTCGTTTTGCGCACATAAAACCTATGGCCCAAAAGGCATTGGGGCGCTTTACGTGCGTCGTAAGCCGCGTATTCGCATCGAAGCGCAAATGCACGGCGGTGGTCACGAGCGTGGTTTTCGTTCGGGCACACTCGCTACGCACCAAATCGTGGGCATGGGCGAGTCCTTCGCTTTGGCACAAGCCGAAATGGGTACCGAAAATGAACGCGTCCGCATGCTGCGCGATCGTCTCTGGGCAGGCTTGTCGCAAATTGAAGAGGTCTACCTCAACGGTGACATTGAGCAACGCGTACCGCACAACCTGAACGTGAGCTTTAACTATGTTGAGGGCGAATCCCTGATCATGGCCATTAAAGAACTCGCGGTTTCAAGTGGGTCTGCTTGCACCTCGGCTAGCCTTGAGCCGTCTTACGTGTTGCGCGCCCTGGGGCGTAACGACGAGTTAGCGCATAGTTCAATTCGCTTTACCATCGGTCGCTTCACCACCGAAAAAGAAATCGACTTTGCGGTTGAATTACTCAAAGCACGCGTAGGTAAGCTGCGCGATATGTCACCTCTTTGGGAAATGGCCAAAGACGGTATTGATTTGAATTCGGTTCAGTGGGCCGCCCACTAAACGTACAGGTTGGAGAACACTCATGGCATATAGCGAAAAAGTACTAGATCACTACGAAAACCCCCGCAATGTCGGTACCTTTGATAAGGGCGACGATCAGGTTGGCACAGGCATGGTGGGTGCACCAGCCTGTGGCGACGTGATGAAGCTGCAGATTCGTGGCAACGCCGACGGCATTATCGAAGATGCGCGCTTTAAAACCTATGGTTGTGGCTCGGCGATCGCCTCAAGCTCGCTGGTAACCGAGTGGGTGAAGGGTAAAACGCTGGATCAGGCTCTGACCATTCGCAATACCCAAATTGCACAAGAGCTTGCCCTGCCTCCTGTCAAAATCCATTGTTCGATTTTGGCTGAAGACGCGATCAAAGCTGCGGTTAAAGACTACAAAGACAAACACCAAGGATAAGCCATGGCTGTCACACTGACTGTTCAGGCCGCCGACCATATCGGCAAATATCTGCAAAAACGCGGCGGCGGGATTGGCTTGCGTTTGGGCGTGCGCACCACAGGTTGTTCGGGCATGGCTTATAAGCTTGAGTACGTGGATGAGCCCGCTACCGAAGATCAGGTCTTTGAAAGTTTTGGTGTCAAAGTGTTTATTGATCCCAAGAGCTTGGCCTACCTTGAAGGAACTGAGCTCGACTATGCGCGCGAAGGCCTGAACGAAGGTTTTAAGTTTCGCAATCCTAACGAAAAGGCGACCTGCGGTTGCGGCGAATCGTTCACGGTATAACAGCCTGTGGACGCAACAGATCACTTTGCGCTGTTTGATTTGCCGCGTACTTTCGCACTAGATGCCGCGCAACTTGAGGCGGCATGGAAGCATGTCGCACAAACAGTTCACCCCGATCGCTTTGCCACGCGCTCAGCGCCCGAGCGCAGGGTTGCCATGCAATGGAGTGCGCAAGCCAACGAAGCCTATCGGGTGCTCAGGCAACCCTTGCTGCGTGCGCGTTATCTGTGCGAGCTTGCCGGCGTTGATTTACAAACTGAAACCAGTACGGCGATGGCACCTGAGTTTTTGGTGCAACAAATGTCTTGGCACGAACAGCTGGACGAATGTCTTGAGCATCCCGATAATTCTGGCGCACGCGAGGCCTTGATCCAAGAGATTGAATTGGCTTTGGCACAATGCCAACACACCGTATCCAAGGCGCTTAGCGCTGAACACTACACGCAAGCCGCTAGCTGTATCCGCGAGTGGATGTTTCTAGATAAATTAACCACTCAGCTCCAAACTATAGAAGTTTAAAACGTACCTATGGCTTTATTGCAGATTTCTGAACCGGGCGAATCGCCGGCCCCGCATCAACGACGCTTGGCGGTGGGAATTGACTTAGGGACAACACATTCGCTGGTGGCCTCGGTGCGCAGCAGTGTCGCAGAGGTTTTGCCCGATGAGTTGGGTCGCCATCTTGTGCCGTCGGCAGTTTTGTATCAAGCGGGCGGTACTGCCTTAATCGGTGTCGAGGCCTTGGCGCAGCAGGCGCAATATCCGCTTGACACCTTGGTGTCGGTGAAGCGCCTGATGGGGCGTTCTTACGAAGAGGCAGTCGCCTCTGGTATGCCGTTTAATTTTGTGCGCGATAGCCAAAGCGTCAAAATCCAGACTCAACATGCGGCTGTGTCGCCAGTTGAGGTGGCCGCAAAAATTTTAGAGAAGTTAAGATTTTTGGCCGAAGGCACTTTGGGTGACGAACTTGTGGGCGCGGTGATCACTGTGCCTGCGTATTTTGATGATGCTCAGCGTCAGGCTACGCGCGATGCTGCGCGCTTGGCGGGGCTTAATGTTTTGCGTTTATTAAACGAACCTACTGCGGCCGCGATTGCCTATGGGCTTGATCACGGCTCTGAAGGCCTGTACGCGGTCTTTGATTTGGGTGGCGGCACGTTTGATGTGTCGTTGTTAAAGCTCACGCGCGGCGTCTTTGAAGTTGTGGCAACCGGCGGCGATACTGCCTTGGGTGGCGACGATTTTGATGCAGCCTTGGCTGACTATTTTGCTGGTGTGCATTGTTTAAATGATTTGGATCATTCTGCCAGGCGTGCGTTGCTTAGTGCCTCGCGTCGCTTGCGTGAAGCCCTCACGGATCATGCCTCGCATACTGAAACCTTGCTGTTAGGTGCCTCAAAAATTGACTTGTCGTTGACACGCGTGGCCTTTGAAGCGCTAGCGCAGTCGTTGGTTGAACGCACGCTGGCCTGTGCGCGGCAAGTGTTAAAAGATGCTGGGCTGACTGTCAAAGACGTGCAGGGTGTCGTGATGGTAGGTGGTGCGACGCGTATGCCGGTTGTGCAGGCTAGTGTTCAAGCGCTCTTTAATAAACCACCTTTAACAGATTTGGATCCGGATCAGGTTGTCGCCTTAGGCGCGGCCCTGCAAGCCAACTTATTGGCGGGTAATCGCAATCCCGGTGAAGATTGGTTGTTGTTGGATGTCACGCCCTTAACCCTTGGTTTAGAAACCATGGGTGGCTTGGTTGAGCACATCATTCCGCGTAACAGCACGATCCCCGTGGCACGCGCGCAAGAGTTCACCACCTTTAAAGATGGTCAAACCGCGCTGGCGGTTCATGTGGTGCAAGGCGAGCGTGACTTGGTAGCTGATTGTCGTTCGCTTGCTCGCTTTGAGTTGCGTGGGATCCCACCGATGGTGGCGGGGGCTGCGCGTATTCGGGTAACGTTCCAGGGCGATGCTGATGGTTTGCTGAGCGTGACCGCACGCGAACAGGGCTCGGGCGTTGAAGCCTCGGTGACCGTTAAACCCTCATATGGTTTAACCGATGATGAAGTGTCTAAGATGCTGTCAGATAGCATTACGCTGGCCGATCACGATGCCAAAATGCGGATGTTGCGCGAGCAGCAGGTCGACGCACAGCAACTGATTGAGTCGGTGGTGGCAGCGTTGGCGGTTGATTCGGATCTGTTAAGCGCCGCTCAGCAAACCCGTATCGTGCAACAGTTACAGGCAACGAAGTTATGCGTGCAAGGTGATGATCTTGAGGCCATTCGTCTGGCGACCAAGACGCTGTCAGAGGTGACGGATGATTTTGCC
>JABMMM010000102.1 GCA_013205565.1 Alcaligenaceae bacterium
AGAATCACAATCTGGGACTCTACCAACTGAGCTACGTCCACCACAGAGCGAGGATTTTAGCATGTTTGTGCTCAGTTTGCCCTTTCCTAGCGGTTCCACGCGTGAACGGTAGGCCCTTGAAATGACTGCATTGCACGCGCTTCTTAGCGAGTACTGGCCTCATATCTTGTTTGCTGTGTCAGGAGTGGCAGGTACGACGGCTGCCGTGCACGCAGCCATGACTAAACAAGATGTGCGTGCCGCGATTGCCTGGGTCGGTGTGGCCTTGTTTTCGCCTATTTTTGGGGCGTTGCTTTACCTGGTCGCTGGCATCAACCGTGTTCGTAAGCAGCGCATCACGCAGCCGAGGGCCGGGACAATTTATGCGGAAGACGTGCTTGAACGGGTCTTGGTGCAAGACGTTTGCGCGACTTCAGGTGCACAATTTGCCACGCTGAAAGTTTTAGGCGATCGGGTCAGTCACTATAAAGTCCTGAACTTTAACGCGATTCAAAAGTTGCGCGGCGGCGATGAAACCTATCCCGCGATGCTGGCAGCCATTCGGGGCGCAACGCAGTCGATTGCCCTGCAGAGCTATATTTTTGATCAGGATGTCTTGGGTATTGAAGTGGCGCAAGCGTTGATTCAAGCGCAAGCGCGTGGTGTGCACGTTCGGGTCTTGATCGACGCGGTTGGGTCAAAGTATTCGCACCCGCCCATTATCAATATGTTGACCAAAGGGGGCGTTAAAACTGCGTTGTTTATGCGTCCGATGTTTGGCTTGCGCTTGGCGTATGCCAACCTGCGTAGCCATCGAAAATTGCTCGTGGTGGATGGTGTGCACGGTTTTACGGGCGGCATGAATATTCGAGCTGGATTTTTGACCGCCGTGGCCAAAGCAGAGGTCACACAGGACACGCATTTTGAATTGCGCGGCCCAATTGTTCATCAGTTGATCATCAGTTTTGCCCATGACTGGCAGTTCACCACACAAGAAAAACTCAAAGGTCCCGAGTGGTTTGCACCCGCCTTAGGTCAACTCGCAGAGCAAGGCATACCGATGCGCTGTGTCGCCTCGGGCCCCGACGGTACCTTGGGGAGCACGCACAACATGTTATTGGGTGCGCTATCTGTCGCGCAGCATCACGTGCGTATTCAGTCACCTTATTTTTTGCCTGATCTCGTCTTGATCGCAGCGTTGTCAACGGCCGCGCGCAGGGGGATTGTGGTGGATATTGTGGTGCCGGGCGCCAACAATTTGAAGCTCGTCAATGCTGCCATGATGGCGCAGCTTGATCAGCTAATTTTGACGGGCTGCCGAATCTGGCAAGCCCAAGGTAATTTTGATCACTCTAAACTGTGCACGGTAGACGGCGGTTGGTCTTATGTTGGCTCGTCGAATATTGACCCACGTAGCCTGCGCCTGAATTTTGAGCTTGACCTTGAGGTGTACGATCGCGGCTTTGCCGCAGGGCTTGAAAGCCAAATTGACTCCGTCATTGCACAGGCAGAGCGCATCACGATTCGTACGCTTCGACGGCTACCGTTTTGGCTGCGGCTGCGCAATAAGGTGGCGTGGTTAGCGTCACCTTATTTGTAGAAGTTTGTCTTGCCGCGCTTCGGGTTTGCTTAACATGGTTTTCACTGAACCTAAGCGCGCAAGCAACGACGCCACTTATAATGAGCATCGAGGATAGGGTTGCGCCTTTAATGACAAGGCTGTATCCGGTGCGGTATGTTTGAGCGTTAAGTTTAGTCAGTCGATCAATTTGTCAGTCTTTACCCTTTCAATAACATTAAGCAAACATCATGCAGACTCTTTCTTTAAAGCTTTCGGTCGCGTCTCGTGCGGTGTTTGTTGCCCTCTCGCTGAGCGCATTTTGTGCAAGCAGCGCAGCGCAAACCAAACCGCCAGGCGCGTTTGCGACAGTCAACGGTGTCGCTGTGCCACAGTCATTGCTTGACAACAACGTAAAGGCTAACGTTGCGCAAGGTCAAAGAGATTCGCCCGAGTTGCGCCAAGTGATTCAAGACGAGCTTGTTAATCGCGAAATTCTTGCGCAAGAGTCGGCACGGCTAGGGCTTGATAAAACCACCGAGGCGCAAGCCCAGTGGGCGACAGTGCGTCAGACTTTTCTAGTCGAACTTTTACTCAATGATTACGCAGCACGTAATCCTATCCCTGAGGCCGCGCTCAAAACCGAGTACGAACGGCAGATGGCCCTGATGAAAGACCAGCAGCAATATCGCTTAAGTTTAATCGTGACCTCAACCGAGGAACAGGCCAAGGCGCTATTAGCGCGGCTTCGCAAGGGCGAAGCGTTTGCAAAGCTTGCAACTGAGGCGTCTCTTGATCCAAGCAAAAAAGATGGCGGCAATGTGGGGTGGGTGGTGCCGGCCCAGATTTTGCCCGCTATTTCAAACGTGATGGTCAATTTAGCAAAAGGTGCTTTAGCGGCCGCGCCGATTCAAACCCCAGCAGGCTGGAATATTCTCAAACTAGAAGAGACCCGCCCGTTTAAAGCGCCTACCTTTGACGAAGCCAAAAACGATATCCGCCAAATGCTGGTGCAAAAGCAGCGCTTTGACTACGTCAAAAGACTGCGTGAAAACGCCAAGGTTGTGCAGTAACGGCGGCATATTTGGTGCTGCCGACTGGAGTCGAACCAGTGACCCACGCCTTAGAAGGGCGTTGCTCTATCCAACTGAGCTACGGCAACATATGACAAGATTTTAACGTAATGCGCAGAAATTCTCTTCTTTTAGGGCAATGGTTCTAATGCCGATGAACCCATTTTAGATAAAGAGCCATGTCGCAACTCTTTGTGGTGCATTCCGAGAACCCTCAGCCCCGCTTATTGAAACAAGCGGCGCAACTGCTGCAAGAGGGCGGTTTGGTGGCAGTGCCGACGGATTCAAGTTACGCCGTCGTGGCTCGGCTCGATGACAAGGGGGCAGCAGACGCCCTGCGTAAGTTGCGTGGGCTTGACGATCGCCATCATCTGACAATTCTCTGTCGCGATCTGGCCGAAATTAGTCAATTTGCGCGCGTTGATAACGCTCAGTATCGGCTGCTTAAGCTAGCCACCCCAGGGCCATGGACTTTTATCCTTGAGGCGTCACGCGAGGTGCCTCGTCGGGTGTCGCATCGGTCACGTAAAACAATCGGGATTCGAGTGCCTGGGCATCCGGTCACACTTGCGCTGCTCGAACATGCGCAAACTCCGCTTTTGTCGACCACCTTGATCCCTGAAGGCGACGAGCTCGCCTTGACTGACCCCACCGAGATTCGCGAGCGCTATCAACATGTGTTGGCGGCGGTGATCGACGCGGGCGCCTGTGCACTTGAGGCAACCACAGTGATTGACCTAACGACCTCGCCTCCCGAGGTGGTGCGGCGTGGCCGTGGCGATCCAAGTGTGCTTGGGCTTGATTGAAAATTTTGCGGGATCAGTGAAGTGATGGCCTATTGAGCGGCCATAAACCTCTACAATCGCATCATGGAAGATCTGATTCAAACCCTAGCCCTTTACGCCTTGCCTGTGCTCTTGGCGATCACCTTGCACGAGGCCGCTCACGGCTATGTTGCCAAGCTCTTTGGTGATCCAACGGCCTCGCTTGCCGGACGTGTCAGCCTGAACCCAATTCGCCATATCGACCCGATCGGCACCATTGCAGTACCCATTGGTATTTTGGCGATGTCTAGCCTGTTTGGCGGCGGTTTTTTGTTTGGCTGGGCCAAACCAGTGCCGGTCGATTTTGGTCGTTTGCGTCGCCCTAAGCAAGATATGTTGTGGGTGGCGTTGGCCGGCCCGGGTGCCAACTTGTTCATGGCTATCCTCTGGACAATCTGTCTGCGCTTACTGTTTGACGCGGGCGAGCGAAGCGGCTTTTGGTTTGAAATGGCGCGTGTCGGCATTCATATAAACTTAGTGCTTATGGCCTTGAATTTATTGCCAATTTTGCCCTTAGACGGGGGGCGAGTGTTATTTAGCCTGCTGCCAAACCGGCTAGCCTGGCAATATGGCCGCATCGAACCCTACGGTATGTTGATTGTGATCGCTTTGCTGGCTACCGGCGTACTCAGTGCCGTGCTCAATCCTTTGGTCGCGTTAGGCGAGCAGGTCGTTCGACTTTTTTTATAGATCGCCCTGCAATCCGGTAAACTATCGTACTAACTTCCTATAGGTGCTTTTGCGCCTTGACTCGCGTTCTGGATCCCTTCATGGCCACGATTTCGACCTCTAAAGTCCCCCAGTTCATGGGCAGCATGGTTGCCTTGGTGACGCCAATGCACCCTGACGGCAGCCTCGATTACAAAAGCTTCAAAGCGCTGATTGACTGGCATGCCCAAGAGGGCACCGATGCACTCGTCATTGTGGGCACCACTGGCGAGTCGCCCACCGTGAATGTTGACGAGCACGCCGAATTGATTCGCGTCGCAGTTGAGCACTCTGCGGGGCGCATTCCTGTCATTGCAGGCGTGGGCGCAAATTCAACTAGCGAGGCGATTCATCTGGCCGAGCACGCTAAAAAAGTCGGCGCGCATGCTGGCTTGTCGGTCGTGCCTTATTACAACAAGCCATCACAAGAAGGCATGTATCAACATTTTAAAGCCGTGCAAGAGGCCGTTGATTTGCCCACTATTTTGTATAACGTGCCAGGTCGCACCGTGGCTGATCTGGCGCACGATACCGTGCTGCGTTTGGCTCAGGTGCCGGGCGTGATCGGTATTAAAGATGCAACCGGCGATATCGGCCGTGGGGCCTTACTCATTCGCGATTTGCCCTCTAACTTCTTGGTGCTGAGTGGCGACGACGCGACTGCTGCCGCTCTGATTTTGCTAGGTGGACGTGGCAATATTTCTGTCACCGCCAATATCGCACCACGTGCCATGCACGAGATGTGCGGTGCCGCGCTGAAGGGCGACGTCGCAACCGTGAAACGCGTCAACAATTTATTGGGGCCCTTGAACAAATTATTGTTTGTTGAGGGTAACCCTGTTCCAGTTAAGTGGGCGTTGGCTCAGATGGGGCGTATTCCTACCGGTATTCGTCTGCCTCTGGCCCAATTAAGCGCTCAGTTTCATGCTCCTTTGCGAGCTGCAATGTCAGAGGCGGGGTTGCTTTAAATGAATAGTTTGTTGAATAAAAAATATGGTCTGATTTCTGCGTTGATGGCGTTGTTGCTTTTAAGTGGCTGCGGCGGGTTTCGTTCGATGATGAGCGGCGACGACTCGATTGATTACAAAAGCGTCGTGCGCACCGACCCTTTGAGCATTCCGCCTGATCTGACGCAGGCCGCCAACGATCCTCGTTATCGTTCACCTGCCTCAGGCAGCACGACGTTTTCGCAGTATCAGCTGGCTCAAACAGGTGGCAAAGGTGTGCCCTCGGCTGCTCAGTCAGGCGTGTTGCCCACACGGGCTGACATGCGTGTGATGCGTGACGGCGAATTGCGCTGGTTGTCGGTCGAGATGCCCCCTGAAAAAGTCTTTTCAATGACGGCAGATTTTTGGACAGATGCTGGCTTTACCCTCGGGGTGACGGATCCTAAAGCTGGTTTGCTTGTCACGAATTGGGCTGAAAATCGTGCAAAAATTCCTGATAGTTGGTTACGCCAAGCGTTGGGCACGGTCTTTGATGGTATCTACGACAGTGGCACACGGGATAAGTTTCGCACGCGTATCGAGCGAGCGGGTAGTCGGACTGAAGTCTACATTTCGCATCAACACATGGAAGAAGTCAGTAAAGTTTCTTTAGCAGATGTCAGCGTGCGCTGGGAGAACGCAAAAGAAGACCCGGGCTTAAACGCTGCGATGCTGGCCAGGCTGATGGTGTACTTAGGTGAAGACGTTGACGGTGCACGTAGAAAAATGGTGCAAACGGCACCTGGCGCACAAGACCCTAAGGTTACGGCACCGGCGGGCGATAAGAGCATGTTGGTGATTGCAGAACCGTTTGATCGCGCTTGGCGTCGTGTGGGCGTGGCGCTCGACTCAGGCGGCTTCACGGTAGATGATCGTGATCGCGCGGCCGGCGATTTCTATGTCCGTTATGTCGATACAGACACTGGCGAAAAACGCGAAGAGTCCAACTTTATTAGCCGGTTGTTCGGCGCGAAGGATCCGACTAAGGCGCCAATTTACCGCGTACGTGTTGTTCAGCAAGGTAACCAAACGCAAATTACGGTGCTCGATGCGCAGGGCGTGCGTGATAACAGCGCTACGGCGCAGCGCTTGCTAAGTGTGTTGAGCGGCAAGATGTAGGTTTAATTCTTTCCCCTAAAAACGCGACGCTTTAAGCCGTCGCGTTTTTTTTTGCGACTTTGCATTGATATGTTCCAAAATGGTGCATTTCTTAACTCAAGCTGTGATGTCCGGCACTGTCCGTTAATTCTCTTTGCATCTCGGTTATAGATTCGTCATGATGATGTTTTAATTGTAATAATTAAATTTTTGATTCCTCCAATCGATGCATCCGACTGAGCAACGACACTGGCCGACTGACTTAGGCCTCACAGACCCCACAGGCCATCCTGCGCCAGAGTCGGCGCTTGCGTCTTGGACAGCACGTCTGTCGCTTGACTTCAACCTAGACCCACATCAGCCTCATCTTAAGACGCGGCTCAATCACCAACACCTCGGGCCCTTACGTATTCAAAAAGCCTTGTACCCAGAAGGCACTTCGCCTTGTCACGCGATTATTGTGCACCCGCCCGGCGGTATCGCGGGTGGTGATCGACTTGAAGTGCTGATCAACAGTCAGCTAGGTAGCCATGGGTTGGTGACAACGCCCTCAGCGGCAAAATGGTATGGCGCCAACGCTTCGCTTGAGGCTTCGCAGTTAATCGATATTGACTTGCAGGGTGCCTTCGAATGGTTGCCTCAAGAAACCATTGTGTTTAATCGGGCACGCGTACGTTCTGACATTGATATCAGGGTGGGTGAGCAAGGGGCAATGTTAGGTTGGGATCACCTGATCTTCGGCCGCCACGCCTCAGGTGAATCTTTTGCTGAAGGTCATTTTCGTCAATCGTTGAAAATCCAGATTGTTGGGCAGCTAGTTTGGCATGACCGCCTAGCCTTGGTGGGCGATGATGCCTTGTTTGCTTCGCCCATCGGTCTGCGTGGACATTACACCTGTGCCACGCTGTGGGCAGTTTTGCCTGCTTCTAAAATATTTGACGAAGCAACAGTCCAAACCTTGCGCGAGCAGTCGGCGCAGTTTGCCTGGACAGCTCTTCATCCTCGCTTATTGGTAGGTCGGCTGTTAGCCGATCCGCGTGAACTTAAGTTTTTATTACAAGACGCTTGGGCACACTTGCGCCCGGTCGTGCTTGGTTTGCCAGCCGTTGCACCACGCCTGTGGGCGACTTGATGATTAAGTTGATTAAAGTTGTTAAGGAGTAACTATGGATCTGACACCGCGCGAAAAAGACAAACTGTTAATTTTTACGGCAAGCTTGCTAGCCGAGCGGCGACGTGCTCGTGGCTTAAAGCTTAACGTGCCCGAAGCGATTGCGATGATTTCAGCGGCCATCATGGAAGGCGCACGCGATGGCAGAACTGTTGCTGAACTGATGAGCGAAGGCCGCAATATTTTGAGCCGACAAGATGTGATGGAAGGTGTTTCTGAAATGATCCCCGATATCCAAGTCGAGGCGACGTTTCCGGATGGCACAAAGCTTGTCACGGTTCATCAACCTATTCAGTAGTCATCCGTCGAGATTTTTTGGAGAAAAAGATGAGTACCACACCAATGATTCCGGGCGAGATGATCGTTGCGCCAGGTGAAATTGAAATTAATGTTGGCCGTGCCACGACAAAAGTGCTGGTCGCCAACACCGGTGATCGGCCTGTGCAGATCGGTTCGCACTACCACTTTGCAGAAACCAATGCGGCGCTGCGGTTTGATCGTGCGCAGGCCACGGGCTTTCGCTTAAATATACCGGCGGGCACCGCGGTGCGTTTCGAGCCTGGTCAAGAACGTGAGGTCGAGCTCGTCGCCTTAGCGGGTGATCGGCTCGTGTACGGTTTTAGAGGCTTGGTAATGGGGGCCTTAGACAAATGAAGATTTTAAGACAAGCGTACGCTGAGATGTATGGCCCCACCACGGGTGATCGCATTCGTCTGGCCGACACGGCCTTGTTTGCGATGGTTGAAAAAGATTTCACCATCTATGGCGAAGAGGTTAAGTTTGGTGGCGGTAAGGTGATTCGTGATGGCATGGGTCAGTCGCAACGCATGAGTAAAGATTGCGTGGATACCGTGTTGACGAATGCGCTGATTATTGACTACTGGGGCATCGTTAAGGCTGATATCGGGATTAAAAATGGCCGTATCTCTGGCATCGGTAAAGCGGGTAACCCGGATGTGCAGCCTCGCATCACGATTGTCGTGGGCCCAGCGACTGAAGTGATCGCAGCCGAAGGCATGATCGTCACGGCCGGCGGCATTGACAGTCACATCCATCTGATCTGCCCGCAACAAATCGAAGAGGCCTTGAGCTCTGGCGTGACCACCATGATTGGTGGTGGCACGGGCCCGGCCACTGGCACCTTTGCCACGACCGTCACGCCGGGCCCCTGGCATTTGGCGCGTATGTTGCAAGCGATGGAGTCCTATCCGATCAACATCGGTTTACTGGGAAAGGGTAACGTCTCTGTACCCGGCCCCTTGCACGAGCAGATCGAAGCGGGTGCCGTAGGCTTGAAATTGCACGAAGACTGGGGTAGCACGCCAGCGGCCATCGATAACTGCTTAAGCGTGGCTGACGAAACTGATACTCAAGTGGCGATTCACACCGACACCTTGAACGAGTCAGGTTTTGTTGAGGCCACAATTGATGCGATCAAAGGGCGTGTGATTCATACATATCACACCGAAGGTGCGGGGGGTGGTCATGCGCCTGACATCATTCGCATTTGCGGTGAATCCAATGTGCTGCCCTCGTCCACCAACCCGACACGGCCCTTCACGATCAATACGCTCGATGAGCATCTTGACATGTTGATGGTGTGTCACCATCTTGATGCCTCAATCGCCGAAGATATCGCGTTTGCTGAAAGCCGCATCCGCCGCGAGACCATTGCCGCTGAAGATATCTTGCATGATATCGGCGCATTTTCGATGATTTCGTCAGATAGCCAAGCAATGGGTCGCGTGGGCGAAGTGATCATGCGTACGTGGCAAACTGCACACAAGATGCGCGAGCAACGTGGCTCAATGAGCGAGGCGGGGTTTTCGGATCCCTCAACCAGCGATAATGCGCGCATCAAGCGTTACATCGCCAAGTACACGATCAACCCCGCGATTACGCATGGGATGGACAAAGAGGTCGGTTCAATCGAAGTGGGCAAGTTCGCCGACTTGGTGTTGTGGCGCCCAGCTTTTTTTGGTGTCAAACCATCGACGGTGATTAAGGGTGGTCAGATTGCGATGGCTGCGATGGGTGATCCAAATGCGTCTATCCCGACACCGCAGCCGGTGCACTTCAGGCCACAGTTTGGCGCCGCACAAAGTGCGATTGCGACAAGCTGCATCACTTTTATGTCGGGCATTGCCATCCACAAAGGTTTGCCGGCCGAATTGGGCTTAAAGCGTCATGTTGCGGCAGTGCAGGGCATGCGCAGTTTGACCAAGGCCGATATGAAGCTCAATGCTGCAACGCCTAAGATCACTGTGAGCCCTGAAAATTACAAAGTCTACGCAGATGGCGTCTTGCTTGATTGCCCACCCGCAACGATTTTGCCGATGGCGCAGCGGTACTTTTTGTTTTAGGGTGAAAGATGGCGATTATGTTTACAGTGCAAAACGCACGGCGATCCTTGTTATTGGTTGAGGCATAGCATGGCAATCATGTTGAACGCGCGCCGCGCACACGATGATCCACAGTTGCGTAACGACAGCGTGGCCTGGCTAGAGCCTTGGCCCGTGCTTGAACTGACGCTCGAAGATCGCCAGCGCTGGCGGTTGGCTGCGATGTTGCCCAACGGTCGCGCCGTGGCCGTGATCTTGCCCCGTACTGAACACATGCAGCACGGTGATGTCTTGTGTGGCGATCAAGGTGAGCGCGTGGTGGTGCAAGCCGCAGTTGAAGAGCTATTTTGTATTCAAGCCAGTAGTCCGTTTGAGTTAGTGCGTATTGTTTATCACCTCGCCAATCGCCACGTGCGAGCCATGCTCACGACCGAGGCTGTGTGGATCCAGCCCGATCCAGTGCTTGCTGACATGGTGCGGCGCTTAGGTGGCACGGTAACGGTGGTGCAACAAGCCTTTATTCCCGAGGGTGGCGCCTACGCTGCAGGTCAGGGTGGTGGGCACCACCATCATCAGCATGCAACAGAGTGTGGTGTTGAAGAACACGACCAAGCCATGGGTAATCTTGGCGAAGAACTCTCAATTGCGGCGCATGCGCGCGCAAAGTCGTAATGAGTCTCTCTCAAACCCAGTCGCTGTTAGCCGCGCTACACCTGGCAAGCCCAGCCTTACCAGTCGGTGGCTTTGCCTACTCACAAGGCTTAGAACAAGCGATCGAAGATCGTTGGGTGACTCAAGTTGAGCAAGCTTATGTTTGGATTCGTGACGTACTCCTTTTGAACCTGGCGCGCCAAGAGTTGCCTTTGTGGTTGTTGTGCCACCGTGCTGTGATGCAACAGGATTGGTCTGCCTTGGCCACGGCCAATCAAGAGCTTTATGCCTTGCGCGAAACTGCTGAGTTTAGGCTTGAGTCTGTGCAGATGGGGCATTCGATGACGAAGCTATTTGCGCAATGGCCAGAAGGGGCAGCGCTTAATGCCTTGTCAATCGAGCAATGGACATACCCCGCGTCATACGCCGCCTTGGCGGCGATCTCTGGAGTCGACGAGATGATGGCGCTGACTGCTTATTTATGGAGCTGGGTCGAAAACCAGACGCTCGCAGCGGTCAAGATTATTCCGTTGGGGCAAATTGATGGGCAGACGTTGCTGCATCGCTTGAAAGGCGACGTCGAGCGCGCCACTGAGATCGCGCGTTCAATCGACCCGGCACACGTAGGCTCGGCAGCCTTTGGCCTGGCCCTGGCAAGCGCCAGACACGAATCGCAATACAGTCGTTTGTTTAGAAGTTAAATTTTTTCTTGTAGTTGTCATTATTCTAGGATTGCACCATGAACGCTTCTACCCAAACAAATCCCTTGCGTGTTGGTATCGGTGGCCCCGTCGGTTCGGGCAAAACCACGCTTGTTGAAGTTTTATGCAAACGCATGCGTGATCAATACCAACTGGCTGTGGTGACCAACGATATCTATACCAAAGAAGACGAGCGTTTGTTGGTGGCCGCCGAAGCACTGACCGCTGATCGCATCATGGGTGTCGAAACCGGTGGTTGCCCCCACACTGCGATTCGTGAAGATGCTTCAATTAATCTTGAAGCGATTGATCGTATGCAAAAGCGTTTTCCAGATCTAGATTTAATTTTTATCGAATCGGGTGGCGATAATTTAGCGGCGACCTTTAGCCCCGATTTATCTGACCTCACAATTTATGTGATTGATGTGGCCGGCGGCGAAAAAATCCCCCGCAAAGGTGGCCCCGGCATTACACGCAGCGATTTGTTGGTGATTAACAAAACTGATTTGGCTCCGTACGTAGGCGCCAACCTAGACGTCATGCGTCACGACACCGCCCGCATGCGCGCTGATCGCCCTTGGGTGATGACCAACCTCAAAACCGGCGATGGCTTAGATGAGATCGTCAAATTTATCGAGAAAGCAGGGTGCTTGACGGCGAAGTGATCTGAGACATTAGGCTCACAGTCTGCGTTATTTCATTTTTTCTAGGTTCAAGACAGGAAGTGTCAGCATGAACAGTACGGTTACACCAAGAAAAATTAGTGCTCCGAAGTCAGAAAAAAAATCATTGACTAATAGGCAGGGGGAAGTCAGAGACTTGTCTCGGGTAGAAAAAGACTTATTCAAACCGGCAATCGAGGTGTTGCCCGCCAGCTTGTTAAAGATCTTAAAACGAGACTACCTCCGCACCAAATGAATCCACCCAGCCGATAGCCATTCGGTGAGCGTATCGACAGCTTCGGGTGATAGTTTGTGTGCGGCTGGATCGGCGCCAGACAGTTCACGCGCATCGGCCAAGATCTTTAGGCCTGCTTCGGCGGCAACGGGTGTGACCTCGCCATTGATAAACAGATGCTTGCCGCGATACAACATGCGTGTGCGGCGATCAAGAGCCCAGTGCGTGTATGGTGCTTCTTGACCCTGCGTGGTCTCGCTGTCAGACTCGCCATCGTGCATTGTATGGCGATCATCCTCGTCATCACCATAATCACTATCAAACACCGCCGCCTGATTCGGTTCAGTCAGCCAGCACCCTAAAAATCGCTGTGCCAGTGCTGCATTAAATTGAATCTTAGATACCGCTTGCACCGCTGCATTGATCAAACCATCTGGGATCTCAGCGGGGTGTGCGCTGGCCTCTTGCCCTGCGTCTCGATACAAGGCATCAAGCTTTGGGCCGGGCAAGGGTGGCTCGCCAAAGGGGCCGCTCGCCAACCCCGCACGCGCCACGATTTGATCCGCTGCGGCCTCCAACATTCCACGGGCCAGTGCAGCTTGATCGGGTGCCCGAAAGCCGATTGAGATTGTCATGCAATCATTATCAAGCGCCACACCATCGTGCGCGGCTTGCGGTGGCAGATACAGCATGTCACCGGGCTCTAAAACAAACTCCTCTTCAGGGATAAAGTTTTGTAATATTTTTAGCGATAGATCAGGGATCAGTGTGAGATCGCGCTGCTGGCTGATCTGCCAACGCCGGCGACCCTGGCCTTGCAATAAAAAGACATCGTAGCTATCAAAGTGTGGACCAACACCCCCACCAATTGTCGCCAGACTAATCATCAAGTCATCCAGACGTGCATCGGGCACAAAGCGAAACTGATTCATCAGAGCACAGGCTGCGTCGTCTTGTATATCGACGCTTTGCACCAACAGCGACCAGTCAGGCTCTGAAGCCTTTGGTAAACGCGCAAAGGGTCCGCGATCCATTTGCCATTGACCTTTCTCGCGCCACACCAGGCGCGATTCGACATCATCGCGGCGGCTCATTTTTTTGAGGGAAGCAGTAGAGACGGGTGGCTTGAAGCCAGTAAACGCCTGTTTAATCACCAACGGCTTGCGTTGCCAGTACGTTTTCATGAACTGGGTGGGCGTCAAACCACCAAGCAAAGCGAGAGGTTTATTTGGATTCATGATGTGTAGCCTGTTCTCAGTGCGTGGTCTGCCGTTCGTATCTGCGCAATATGTTTACGTAGATTAAATTGAATGTGCATGCCATATGCTTCTGTTTGTGTGCAAGTTCAATACAAGGCGAATCAAAGCTGCAGCTTTTTAAGTTGATACAACGCCTCAAGTGCTTCGCGCGGGCTTAAGGTATCGGGGTCAAGTGAAGCTAACGCCTGCTGCAACGCTTCTTGCGCTTCACTGATCTCAGCCGCCGCAGTAGCCTGAGCCTCAGCATCCATGACTTCGCCAAACAATCCTAGTTGCGGGGTCGGTGCACCCTGCGCCTCAAGACGCTCAAGCTCGCGGGTGGCGTGGCGAATCACCGCCTGGGGGATGCCAGCGCGTTGCGCGACTTGAATTCCGTAGCTGCGGCTGGCAGGCCCATCTTTGACCTCGTGTAAAAACACAATACCCGAGGGGGATTCTGCGGCGGCAAGGTGTACGTTTGCGGTATTCGCTTGCTCGCTAGGCATTCGGGTGATTTCAAAATAGTGCGTCGCAAATAAAGTCAGTGCTCGGTTATGCGTGACCAAGCGTTGCGCAATCGACCAGGCCAAGGCCAAGCCATCATAGGTGGATGTACCGCGCCCAATTTCATCCATCAGCACCAAACTCTGCGCTGAACTCGAAGCCAAAATAGCAGCCGCCTCAATCATCTCCATCATAAAGGTCGAGCGTCCGCCGGCTAAGTCATCGGCTGCACCAATGCGTGTAAAGATCCGATCAAGCGGCCCAATCGAAGCGCTTTGCGCGGGTACAAAGCTGCCCACGCGCGCCAACAGTGCGATCAGGGCAACTTGTCGCATGTAGGTTGATTTGCCGCCCATATTCGGGCCCGTAATCACAAGCAAAGCGCGGTGTGCATTTAACGAACAACTGTTCGGCGTAAAACGCTCGATCGCACGTTCAACGACTGGGTGGCGGCCTAAAGTGATCTCAATGGCCGAGTGTTCTAACAGTGTTGGCGCTACCCATTGATGGTGTTGCGCGTGATGTGCCAGTGATACTAAGGCGTCAAGCTCAGCGCAGGCTGCGGCGCATTGCGCTAGTTGTTTGACTTGCACAGTGAGTTGTTCAAGCAGTTGCTCAAACAGCCACTTTTCGCGGGCAAGTGAACGGTCTTGTGCAGATAAGACTTTATCTTCCCAGGATTTGAGTTCGGGCGTGATGTAGCGTTCGGCGTTTTTAAGTGTCTGGCGTCGACGGTAGTCGTCAGGTACTTTTTCGGCTTGCGCGCGACTCACTTCAATAAAAAATCCGTGCACGCGATTAAATTCAACACGTAGGGTGGCGATACCCGTGCGAGCGCGTTCGCGCGCTTCAAGCTCAAGTAGAAATGCGCCGTTATCTGTTGATATCGCGCGTAACGCATCAAGCTCTGCGTCAAAGCCTGTGGCGATCACGCCGCCATCACGCGCTAAGGCAGCAGGTTCTAACGCGATGGAGTGCGTTAACAGTTCTTGCAAGCCTTCAGGTGGGGTGAGAGCTTGCGCAAGTGCTTGCAAGCGCGGCATCGAGTTTGTCTCGAGCCTATGCTCTCGTTGTGTCGTAGTCGTCGAATGACTTGGCTGCGACGTAATGTCAGTGGTTGCTAAAACTTCAGACGACTGCGACGGCGCGAGGGCTGAAAGTACTTGTTGTTGCACCGTCGGCAAGGCACCTAAGGCATCACGCAAACTCGCAAGCTCACGAGGGCGCACCGACAGCAGCGCGATACGCGTCGCAATCCGTTCAAGATCGGGCAGCTTATTGAGTTCAGTACGCAATGCTTGCAACAGTGGTGTCGCGTGCAGCAATTCACTGCGCTGCGCACTAGCCGTCATCAAACTGCCAATCGCTTGCTGGCGCTCAAGCACCGGCGCGTTGTCACGCAAGGGGTGATGCAACCACCGGCGCAACAACCGGCTGCCCATCGGCGTGCAACAGTTATCCAAAATTGAAAATAATGTCGGCGCTTCTTCACCCGACAGCGTGCGAGTTAATTCAAGATTGCGACGTGTGGCCGGATCCATCAATACATATTGGCTAGCCCGATCTGCCACCAAAGTCTGCACATGCGACAGTGCGTGGGCTTGCGTACGCCCGGCATAGCGCAATAACGCACCGGCTGCGCACAGTGCAGTGGGTAGGTCATCCACATCAAAGCCCGAAAGCGATTCGGTTTTAAAGTGCGCCAGCAAATGCGCCTGGGCCTGTTCGGCCTCAAAATGCCAAGGCGGTATCTTGGTGGCGGCACAATGCAGCGTCAAATCAAGCTGGGCATCGTCAGCAAGAATAATTTCAGCGGGGTCAATGCGGTGTAATTCAGAATCAAGCGCTTCGGCGGCGCACTCAGAAAGTTTGAACTCGCCGCTTGCCAGATTCAGCCAGGCCACGCCCGCGCGTTGTGCTTTGTTTGCTTTACGCGGTACAAACACGGCGGCCACGCAGCGATCAGCTTTTGAGGGCAACAAGGCTTCGTCGGTGAGTGTGCCCGGCGTGACAATGCGCACGATCTTGCGCTCAACGGGGCCCTTGCTTGTGGCGGGGTCTCCGATTTGCTCGCAGATCGCCACCGAAACACCTTGCGCCACTAACTTGGCCAAGTATTGTTCAGCGGCGTGGTAGGGCAGCCCCGCCATCGGGATAGGTACCCCATTTGACGAGCCGCGCCGCGTCAGGGTTAAACCTAACAGCTTTGCACCGCGCTCAGCGTCTTCATAAAACATCTCATAGAAGTCACCCATGCGGTAAAGCAGCAGTAACGGACCCGCCTCAGCTTTGAGGCGCAGGTATTGCTGCATCATCGGGGTATGTGTAGACGTGTCTAAGCCCCCGCTTGGTGCGTTTGAAGCCTGTACTTCGGTTTCTTGTTTTTCTGTTGTCATTCAATAACTGACTGTGTTTTCGTGCAACGAATCCGTTCGTTTGTCACGAGCCAGTTTACTCTCCTTGAAACGACAATTCTTTTCGCCACAAGTGTTTGCCGCAGAAGAAAACGCCAAGTCGTTCGAGGATGAGACCGCGCGTTGATCGGGCGTCGATTCAGCGCTCGAGGCTCGACACCTGCTTGCGCTTGGGGGCCAGTTTCGCCTTGGGCTCTGGTTCCTTCGTGGCATAGGGCGCTGCCAGCACTTCGATTGAAGTGTTCGCCAGCGCCGTCCGCATCTGTGTGAACAGACCGCCAACCGACATCGTCAAGTAGTCGTTGTAGCCGTCGTTGGCGACCGTCTTGGCGAGGGTCGCCGAATCGATGAAGCGGCTCATCTGCGCTTTGAATTCGCGACTCTTCACGATCTCTGGAAGCTGCTTGATCGCCAGGCCGAGTAAGCTGGGGTAGTTCACGACGCCGTAGTCGCCGATTTTCACGGCCACCAATCCTGGCACCAGCTTCGCTCCGCGCGTGGCCATCCATGCCAAGTCCCAGATGTCGCGGTGCCTGATC
>JABMMM010000008.1 GCA_013205565.1 Alcaligenaceae bacterium
ACGTCTGGATGCTCGAGCAGTGCATCGACGGCGACCTTATCGCCTTGCACGACGTTAAAGACGCCGTCGGGCAGGCCAGCTTCTTTAAAGAGCTGAGCCATAAAGATTGAGGCAGAGGGATCGCGCTCGCTTGGCTTCAAAATAAAGCAGTTGCCCGCAGCGATCGCAACCGGAAACATCCAACACGGCACCATGCACGGAAAATTAAAGGGCGTGATCCCTGCAACGACGCCCAACGGTTGGCGCAGTGTCCAGTTATCAATGCCGGTTGAGACTTGGTCGGTGAAATCGCCTTTCAATAACTGAGGCATGCCACACGCGAACTCAACAATGTCGATGCCACGCATGACTTCCCCCTGTGCGTCGGTGAAGACTTTGCCGTGCTCTTGGGTGATGATCGAGGCGAGTTGGTCTTTGCGTTCATTGAGTAAGGCCAAAAAGTTATTCATGATGCGGGCCCGACGAATCGGTGGGGTGTCAGACCAGGCAGCAAAGGCCATTTGTGCGCTTTCAACGGCAGACTTGACGGTATCTAGGCTAGCGAGCTCTACCTTGCGTGCGACTTGCCCAGTGGCTGGGTTAAAGACGTCTTGCGTACGCGCACCGGCGGTGGTGACGGCCTGATTGTGAATCCAATGGGAGACCACACTGGGGATAACGGGCATCGGAGGCTGCTTAGACATACAAAATCCTTTAATTGTCGTTCATGCTAAAAATAGAGGGTTCAAGCCATTGTAAGATGGTTGCTTGGGTGTTCGCACTTCTTGTTAAACTTTGCTTCTTTCTCGTTCGATAGACCGGAGCCATCCCACCACTATGAGTCAGCCTCTGCTTGGCAAAGTTGCCCTTGTGACCGGTGCCGCCCGCGGGATCGGCCGCGCCTGTGCCTTAAAACTGGCCACGGCTGGTTGCGACATTATTGCCAATTACTACAACAGTTCTGACGAGGCCGAGGCTGTTTGCGCCGAGATACACGCCATGGGCCGTCGTGCGATTGCGGTACAGGCCAGCGTCGGGGTGCCCGACAGCGTGGTTGAAATGTTTGAGCTCATTACTAAAGAATTTGGTCAATTAGATATTGTGATCAGTAATGCCGCCTCGGGGGTGCTCAAGCCCGCCATGGAAATGAGCCTGAAGCATTTTCGCTGGTGCCTTGAAACCAACGCGTTCGCAGTTAATTTGTTGGCGCAACAGGCCTTACCGCTCATGAAAAATGGCGGCCGTATTGTGGCGATGTCAAGTTTGGGCGCCCAGCGCGCCATGCCGCATTATGGGTTTATTGGCGCCTCAAAGGCAGCGCTTGAGGCGCTGGTACGCACCCTGGCGCAAGAGCTTGGTCCGAAAGGGATTCGCGTCAATACGGTTTCGGCTGGCGTGGTCGATACTGATGCGCTGAGTCACTTTCCAAACCGCGATCAGGTCTTGTCTGAGTTTGCCGCGCGCACGCCAGCCGGCCCAAGTTTGCTGCCAACGAATGTTGCCGATGCCGTTTACTTGCTTTGCTTGCCAGAGGCGGCGTGGATCAATGGCCACACCCTGGTGGTGGATGGCGGCTTTTCAATTTCAGGTTGAACACCATGAGCTTTGAATCAGGTTTGGCGGGCAAGGTCGCAATTGTGACTGGTGGCTCGCGTGGGATCGGGCGCGCTATTGTCGAGCTGCTTGCCGCACAAGGCGTAGACGTCAATTTTTTTTATCGCGGTAATGAGGCTTCAGCGCTTGACGTGGTCGCGAGCGTCACCGCCGCGGGTGGTAAAGCCACAGCCATGCAGGTCGATGTCAGTGATTCTGCGGCCTGCATTGAGGCCGTCAATGCGGTGGCTGATCGCTGCGAGCGCATTGATATCCTGGTGAATAACGCCGGTATCGTGCGCGATAATCTTCTGGCCGTCATGGAAGACGCTGAGATTTCGGACGTGCTTGGCACCAACATTGGCGGGGTCTTTAATGTGACCCGTCCGGTCATCCCCTTCATGATGTCTCAGCGCGCGGGCCGTATTGTCAACCTGTCGTCTGTGGCTGGCAATAAGGCGGGGCGTGGGCAGGCGAATTACGCTGCCAGCAAAGGCGCGGTCGATGCCGTCACTCGAGCCTTAGCCGTTGAGCTCGCCCCTCGTAAAATCCTGGTGAATGCGGTGGCACCGGGGGTGATCGATACTGAAATGTCACAACAAGTCCGTGACTTGGCCGACGATGAGGTAAAAGCCAAAATATTGCTTAAGCGTTACGGTCAGGCTCAAGAAGTTGCCAGCGCCGTCGCCTTTTTGGTCTCAGATATGGCCAGTTACGTCACCGGACAGATTCTATATGTGGATGGCGGCTTTAAGATGGCCTGAGTTTTTGGTCGTCTGAGTCAGTAGTGTGACGGCTGGCCAAGGGGGGATTTCCCTATACTTGAGTTAAAATGACGCGCGCTTACCTCATACTCGGAGTCAATTATGACTGAAGCAGTCATCTCGAAAGAAGAAATCATGGCGGTGTTCCCAACCGTCCAAAAAACGATGGCAGACGCCCTCGGTTGTGATGTAGATGACATCAAACTCGACGTATCCCTTATCGAGGGCCTTGACGCCGAATCGATCGATTTTCTTGATATGGTCTTTCGCCTTGAACGCGCCTTTAAAATCAAAGTGCCACGCGGCAAAATCATTGAAGACGTTCGCGGCGATATGCCCGTGGCCGAGTTCGAGCGAAGCGGTGTCCTGACCGACAAAGGTGTGGCACGCTTGCGTGAGTATTTGTCTGAAATCGACGAAGCACGCTTTAAATTGCCGATGCGCGTAGATCACATCGCGCGGTTGTATACGCCCGAAACCTTCTGCAAGCTCGTGATTCGTGCGCAGCGCGCTTCACAAGCCGCTGGCTGATGGTCTTGAGTACGGCGCGGGCGAATGCCCCCGCGCCAACCGGTCGCTTTGCCGCCTTCTCCTTTGTTGATCAGATCACTCAAGTCCAAGGGGTCACACGTGTGTGTGGCTTCTACACAATCCCTGCCAATATTGAACATTTCTCAGCCAGTTTGGTGGCTGAGGCGCTGGGGCAACTGGCCGCTTGGGCCGGTATGTCTGCGCTCGGTTTCAGCCATCGTCCGGTGGCAGCCTTGGCGGGCGATACAAAGATTTTTTCGCTGCCTAAGCCCGGCGACACCCTCGAACTCATCGTTGATATCGAATCCTGCGACGCCGAGTCGATTTTGTATCGCGGCCATGCCTTGGTAAATGGTTGTGTGGTGCTTGAACTGGCCGATACCGTGGGCTCGATGCTAGACATTAGTGAGTTCGACGATCCGGTCGCACTCGCGGCTGACTTTGCTCAGCTCAGCACCACGGGTCGAGCCGTGGGCGCGTTCAAGGGCGTGGCTCAGGCCGCTATCACGGATTTGCCGGCGTCGACCCCCGAGCACCTTCAGGCGCAGCTGGCGGTGCCTGTGCAGGCTGCTTTTTTTGAAGATCATTTTCCACGCCGACCGGTGTTTCCTGCTACCTTATTGCTTGATGCGCTGTTGCAGTTAGCCCTGCGCGTGGGCGCCCAAGCCGCAGACGGCGCGTTACTGCGCCTCACGCGTATTACCAATGTCAAGGTGCGTGCGTTTACGGCGCCCGGTGCCACCTTGGTGCTGTCGGCTCAGTTGGCAGCGCCTGGCTCAGACGACCTCGAACCTTACATGGTCAAGCTGACTGCTCAGGCCGAGGGTAAAACAATTGCGGGTGCCAAGATGTATTTTGCGCCTGCCGGAGAAACTGCATGACCACACGACGTCGCGTTGCGATTACAGGTATCGGACTGGTGACCCCGGCCGGCCTTGACGTTGCCTCAACCTGGGCGCGTATTCAAACGGCTCGCAGCTGTGCCGGGCCCATCACGATTTTTGATGCGTCAGGGTTTTCAACCCGTATCGCCGCTGAGGTCAAAGGCTTTGACGATTTGCCACCGATTGACGATCGCAAGCTACTTAAGTACGCGAGCCGAGCGCATCGTTTTGCCTTGGCTGCTGCCGACCAGGCAATCGCGGATGCTGGCGTGCGTCCCACCTTGCAAGATGCGACACGTTGGGGTTGTGTCGTGGGGGCGGGCATGATGACCGTGGCGCATCAAGAAATTGCAGCCGTACAAAGTGCTGCTGCGCCTGAGGGCGAGTTTGTCGCCAGTGCGCTGCTCGGTGAGCCGATTGCCAATGACATCATGGCCTTTAGCCGTAGTTTGTCAACGGCGGGGATTGCTTTGTTATTGCGCCGGTTTGGCATTCGGGGTTACGCCTCAACCGTGCATACCGCCTGCGCCTCGGGTGGTCAGGCAATCGGTACGGCCATGCGATTGATCCGACGTGGGTTAGCCGATCGGGTGTTAACGGGTGGTTTTGATTCAATGATTTCGCCCGTTGGTTTATCTGGTTTTTGTCTGCTGTCTGCGGTGTCGCCTGACAATGATCATCCCGAGCGCGCCAGTCGCCCGTTTGACCTGACCCGAAACGGTTTTCTGCTGGGTGAGGGCGCGGGCTTTTTAGTGCTTGAAGAATGGAACTCAGCCGTGCAGCGCGGCGCGATGATTTACGCTGAGCTTGCCGGCGATGGTAACTCGCTGTCGTCGTATCGCATCACAGATTCTCATCCCTCTGGCGACGGACCGATTCAATCGATGCGTCGGGCGATTGCCGACGCGGGCGCAGAAATCGCTGATATCGATTATTTGAATGCGCACGGTACGTCTACTCCCATGAACGATCGTAGCGAATGCGCCGCAGTCAAGGCGGTGTTTGGCGCTCGAGTCAACGACGTTGGTGTGAGTTCAACGAAAAGTGTGACGGGGCATCTGATTGCTGCAGCCGGTGCGGTCGAGGCCGGATTGTGCGCATTGGCGATTCGCGATGGCTTGATGCCACCTAACGCTAATCTGCAGCAGATCGACCCCGACTGCGACATCAATATTGTGCGTGACGGGCCACGCGTGCAGCGTATCGGGATGGCAATTTCAAATTCCTTAGGATTTGGGGGCAGTAATAGTTGCCTGGCCTTCCGGCATCCTGAAGACACGACGGCGCTTGTCGCCTCAGGACGGTGAGCACCATGAGTCGCATTGTAATTACAGGTAATGGCGCGATCTGCGGTGCGGGGACTGATCCTGGCAGTATCGTTGAAGCCTTGTTGGCTGGGCGCTCTGCCATCGCCCCCATCACTAGCTTTGATGCCGAACCATTTCAAGTTCATCTGGCGGCCGAAGTCCCTGATTACAACGGCGGCAAGTTGCTTGGTGATCGCAAGTTGCTCAAGCTGGTGCGTCGTTCGGATGTGTTTGGTATCTACGCTGGTGGTCAGGCGATTGAGCAAGCAGGCTTGCCGGCCTGGCGCGAAGCGCTTGATGAGAGCGCTGCCGCGCTGTATGCCGACCAAACCGGTTGTTATGTGGGCTCGGGCGGTGGCGCCTTTGAAGTCAATTACGATTTTTTTCCGCTCATGGCCGAAACTAAAAATGATTTGAACGGCTTTGGTCGCGAATTATCAAATATGGTCAACCCAATGTGGTTGCTCAAGTCGTTGCCCAATAACGTGTTGTGTCATATCAGTATCCGCCATCAGCTTAAAGGGCCAAATGGTTGTATTACCAATCACACTTCAAGCGGTATTTTGTCGGTGATTGAAAGCGCCTGGGCACTGCGTGAGGGCGATGCACAACGCGTTGTGGCGGTCGGTCACGATGCCCCGATTGAGCCGCAAACCTTGTTGTATCTTGACCGGGTCGGCTTGATTGGTAAAGATCTTTTACGACCCTTTGATCAACGGCATGATGGTTGTTTGCTCGGCGAAGGGGCTGCAGCCTTGGTGCTTGAAACTGAAGCCTCAGCGCGCGCGCGCGGCGCGACTGTCTTGGGCGAGTACCTGGGGGGTGGCGATGCCTCTGAAGGCGAAGGTTTGTTTTGTATTCGTGCCGATGGCGATGGGCTGAGCCGTGCGATTGAATTAGCCTTGGCCGATGCGCAGCTGACCCCCGCAGAAGTCGGTATGGTTGTGGCGCATGGCAATGGCACGCAAGAATCAGATGCCTCAGAAACGGCGGCGTTGTTGCGGGTGTTTGGCTCCGATATGCCCCCCGTGACAGGTTTTAAATGGTCGGTCGGGCATCTGTTTGCAGCCTCAGGTTTGCTGGATGTTGCAGTGGGTCTTGAAGCGTGCCGGCGCAAGGTGGTGCCAGGGATTGCCACGCTTGAACAGCTTGCTGATTCGTGCCAGGGGCTGAACGTGTCTAAGCAAACGCGCGCGCCGCGCAGTGATGTGGTGTTGGTGTTATGCCGTGGGTTTGCGGGCACCAACGGCGCGTTGTTATTACGCGCGATTCAATAGAGTGGTTGCGTCGACCGTTCAGCCTGATGCGTTGCCCGATGGCTGCGCAGTCGATACGGTCGAAATCGCTCGCATTGCCCGCTTGGTCGAGGCCTTGCCCGGTGATTTAGAAAAACTGTTTTCGGCACAAGAGCTCGCCGATGCAGGTGAGGGCGCCGGGCGGATGGCTAGCCTTGCCGCGCGCTTTGCCGCGAAAGAGGCGTGTTTAAAACTGTTTCCGCGCGAGACCGCCCTCAATACCATCACAGCAATGGATTTCTCGGTGGTGCGCGATGCGTATGGCGCGCCGCAGGTGGTCGCCAGTCAGGCGGCTCAAATTGTGCTGGGTCTGCATTTGGTGGCCGAAATCAAGTTGTCGTTGACGCACACGCCCGTGTCGGCGACTGCAGTGGCGCTGCGCGTGCCCAGAGTCATTGAGCCAAGTCGGGGAGGGCAGTTCGCCTATCGTTGGCTGCCCTATCGCCGTCAGGTGATCTTAGATAATTTAAATCGTGTCTACGGTGCGCAGGTGAGTCAGCAGCAAATAAAATTGCTCGCGCAAGCGCATTATGGGCACTTACTCATGTTGCTCAAAGAGTTATTGCAATTTAGATTTTTGTCAGTGCAGCAAAAAAAAGAGATTGTGAAAGTCGAAGGAGTACCCGAGATGATCCAGGCCTTCGAGGCCGGCAAGGGTGTGCTGATTTTGACCGGGCATTTTGGTAATTTTGAGGTCTCGACTGTTGCCGGAATCGAACATTTTCCGCAGGTCAAGGGCCGCATTCATTTTTTGCGTCGGCCCATTAAACCCCAATGGCTAAGCGACTTACTGACGAATCGGTTTAAAAAAGCCGGTTTTGGTGTGGTGGGCCGTCGAGGTTCTCTTGAAGAGATTGTTGAGACACTTGAGCGTGGTGATGCCATCGTGTTTCCGTTTGACCAATATGCCAGGCGACCCGAGGGCATTGAAGTAGAGTTTTTTGGTTATGCCGCGGGTACTTACAAAAGCATGGCGCTGATTGCCTTGGCAACGGGTGCACCGGTGCTGCCGGCCGCCTCCTGGCGCGAACCCGACGGCACGCACGTCTTGCGGTTTTTACCCCCACTCATACCCATCGAAGATGACGATGTGGGTGCCGAAATCAGGCGCAACACGCGCGCCTTCAATCAGGCGCTTGAGTTAGCCATTGTGAGGCATCCAGAGCAGTGGTGGTGGGTGCACCGTCGCTGGAAAAATCAAGCTAAGGTCAATTCACTTAGTTAGACTTTGGTTGCTGATGCTTGTCGTACACATACGTGCCGATGGCACCAATCGCCGCGCCACCTAAAGCACCCCAAACTGGGTTGCCATCAGCGATTAAGGCAATACCTGCACCTGCGGCCGCGCCAATCGCACCTGCCGAGAGGGTGCGTTGTTGCGTGTTGTTCATGTTAGAGCAACCGCCCAGCGTGAGTGCAGCGCAAACGGGTAAAGCTAATAGAATTTTTTTCATCATCAATCCTTAAATGTAACCATGTCAGACATCATGCCAAAAACCCAAAAGGTTTTTAGCGTTTGCAAGGAAACGTCTCGCCCAAATAGCGCAAAATCGTGTCTGATGCGGAGGCCTGCTTGAACTGTGGATGCGCGGCTGACCATTTGATAAAGTTATCAATATGTTGTTGGCGTGTCAGGGTAGCGGTTTGCGCGCAAATAAAGTCAGGGGCGTTTTTAGGATGGCGCGTAACGAGATAGGTTTCGTAGACACCTTGGCCGTAGCCATGACAAAAGTTTTGAGCCGCCACGTCAGTCGAATTGGCGCATAGGCCTACAAATTTTTCGGTGGTGGTGGTTGTGCTCGGTGCTTGTTGGGCAAAGGTGACGGCGCTGGCGAACGTCAGACAAAGTAGGGCGATTTGTTTTCTCATTAAAATCTCTGAGGGAGGTTACGATTGCGTGCACGGAAACAATGACAGTCATCTAAACTATAGCTTGTAAGTACAATCAAACCAAATCCGTTTTGTCGTTTCTGTACGACCTAAATCTACTTTAAAGCGAACTCACTCATGTTTAAACAAATCGTCGCACTGTCGGCCATTGTTGTTCTCTCGATGGGCCTAACAGCCTGTGCGCCCACGAAGCCTGCTGCGCCGCTTGAAATTCGTTCAGGCGTGATCCAACAAATCAGCGCAACGCAAATTGCGAACAGTCACGAAACTGGAGTGGGAGCTGTGATTGGTGCGCTGGGCGGTTTGGGGGTTGGGGCGCTAATTGGCTCAGGTACAGGCAAAGCGGTTGCGATGGTTCTCGGTGCGGTGGGCGGCGCTGTCGGTGGCAAAGAAATCCAAAAACATTACGACAAGCCAATTGCGGGCCAACAAATTTTTGTTCGCACCAGCAGTGGTGTGTTAGTCACCGTCACACAGCCGACAGGTAACTTTTATAT
>JABMMM010000103.1 GCA_013205565.1 Alcaligenaceae bacterium
CCCGTCCTTTCCGCGCAAGCGGCAGTCATCGACTGAGGGCGGGGAGGATGTCAAAGTCGATTGCTTGCAGCATACTGAAAGCTAGCCAAGTTTGCGAGTGTTTGTTTGAGTATGACGCGTGGCTGCCCAAGTTTAGAGGATCTGAGGCTTAGACCAAGCCTGTCTTCAGCGTTATTGCACTTAACAATGTTATAAGGTGTGGCTGCATTCGTGCACATAAGACCTCCAAACTAGATTTTTAGTACTTTTTTTGTCAAAATATGGCTTGAATTTGTTTTGGTCACCCCAACACCCTAAGGCAAGAGAACAAGCCTTGGTGTTGCGAGCCATACAAGAGCCAGCCGCATGTTTATTTATCACCGAGAGATCTATGATTAAGATCCAACATTTATCAAAATCCTTTAAAGGCCAGTTGGCGGTTGATGACTTGTCGTTAGAAGTCGGTCAGGGTGAAGTGCTGGGGTTCTTAGGTCCCAACGGCGCCGGAAAATCCACCACGATGCGCATGATTACTGGCTTCATTCCGCCAACAGGTGGTTCGATCTCGGTCTGCGGCTTTGATGTGTTGAAAGATCCCATTCTCGCCAAACGCAAGATTGGTTATTTGCCCGAATCGGCCCCGTCCTACCAAGACATGACTGTGTTGTCATTCCTGCGTTTTACCGCAGACATACGAGGCCTAACCGGTGTGGTCAGGCAAACTGCGGTCGACCGTGTCATTGAGCTTTGTCAGTTGCAAAACGTGCTCCGGCAAACGATTGATACCCTGTCAAAGGGTTTTCGCCAACGCACCTGCTTGGCGCAGTCTTTGATTCACGACCCTGAAGTATTGATCTTGGATGAGCCCACTGATGGCTTAGATCCAAATCAAAAGCACGATATGCGTGATCTGATCCGCCAGATGGGTCGCACCAAGTCGATCATCATCTCGACGCATGTGCTCGAAGAAGTTGAGGCCGTGTGTAGTCGCGCCGTGATCATCTCGCAAGGGCGCATTGTGGCGCAAGGTACACCTGGTGAATTTAAGTCACGATCCAAGACCGGAAGAATTGACGACTATTTTCGTGAAGTGACTGGCGCCGAGCGTCAAACATCTGCGAAGATCGGAGCCTAAACATGAATATTCTTTCAGCCACCAGAGCCATCGCAGTCAGAGAATGGCGAGCATATTTTGAGTCGCCTCTCGCGTTTGTGTTCTTAATTGCTTATCTGCTGTTAGCAGGGATTTTTACCTTTACTTTCGGCGGTTTTTTTGAGCGTGGTGATGCGTCTTTGGCCTCGTTTTTTAACTGGATGCCCTGGCTCTTTCTGTTTTTGGTACCTGCAGTCGGGATGCGCTTGTGGTCTGAAGAGCATCGCCTAGGCACAATTGAATTGTTGCTGACGATGCCAATCGCCCCATGGCAGGCAATTTTGGGCAAGTTCTTAGCCTCGTGGGCTTTCTTGATTTTAGCGATTGCGTTGAGTTTTCCGATGGTGCTCACCGTGAATTGGTTGGGTTCGCCTGATAACGGCACGATCCTGGCTGGATACGTGGGTTGTGCGTTGCTTGCAGGGACCTATTTGTCGATTGCCTCGCTTGCCTCAGCCTGCACGCGCAATCAAGTGATTGCGTTTATTTTTTCAATCATGATTTGCCTGCTTCTTAATCTACTTGGGTTTCCGCCCATCTTGGATTTGGTCGGGCGCTGGATTGGCACAGAGGGTATTGAGGTGATGGCGGGATTTTCAGTGCTGTCCCATTTTGATGGTTTTCAAAAGGGCGTTCTGGATAGCCGCGATGTCATTTATTTTGTGTCTATTTCGGTTTTTTCGTTATTTGCCACAGGTGTGGTTTTGCGCGGTCATCGTGCGGGTTAAGGGGTGATCATGCTGAATCGTTTATATCGAAACTCTTTTGTTGTGATCGCGCTAGCAGTCGCTGGTTTGGTAGCGGTCAACGTCCTCGCGTACTTTTATTATTCGCGTGTAGATTTGACGCAAGCCAAAAGTTACACCCTGTCTGAGGGCACTCGCGAGGTGTTAAAAAAATTACAAGCACCGATCACAATTCGGTTTTATTTTTCTCAATCTGAAGCGGGTATGCCCTTGGTGTTAAAGGGCTACGGTCGTCGAGTGCAAGACTTGTTGATCGAATACCGTAATGCCGGTGGTGGAAAAGTCTCAATCGAGACCCTGGATCCCCAGCCTGACTCTGACATTGAAGAGACCGCCACGCTTGATGGCGTGCAAGCACAGTCCCTTGATA
>JABMMM010000009.1 GCA_013205565.1 Alcaligenaceae bacterium
AATAATCTTACCGCCACCTTTTACAAACTCTTTTTCAAACGCTTCAAGATATTGCGTATAGAAGCCCACATCTAAGGAACCAATCACCGCGATATTTTTTGCGCCTTTACTCGCCACAAACGTACCCGCCGCTGCACCCGTAAAATCTGCAGGTGGCCGCGTGCGGAGCAAGTTTGTTGCACCCAAGGTCGTGATGCTGCGCTCGGCCGCATTACCCACCAGCATTAAGACCTTTTCTTTACCAATGAAAGAAGCGACGGCGCTAGTAGGGCCAGAACAGCAAAACCCAACAATGTATTGAGCGTTATCACGATCGATCAGCTTGCGCACCGCGTTCGTGCCTTCCGTTGGATTCGCTTTATCGTCATACGCAACAACGTTAAGCTTGTAGGTATCGGCGCCAGCTTTAATCCCGCCTTTCGCATTGATCTCTTCCGCAGCCATTTTGACCGCATTGGCCTGAGGCAAACCGTACACGGCACCCGGCCCGGTCAGTGAATCATTTAGGCCAAGCGTCAATTGCTTTTCAGCCGCGCCAGCAAATGCCATCGCTACGGCCAAGGCACCGCCTAGCATGCACGACACCATTGTTGAGGTACGAGTTTTCATATTTTGCTCTCCTGATGTTTTTGAAAAATTCTAGTTAAGATAAATGTCTTTTGAATAAAACCTTTACTCATTAAATTGACTAGTCATCACCCGACAATCAACGCATTCTGGTCTTGACTGCAAACCGCACGGCAAAATGAAATCTCAATGCCCCAGGTACGCCTTACTCACCTCTGGATGCGACAGCAATTCAGCGCCGCTTCCCTCTAAAACAATTTCACCCGCCTCGTACAGATAAGCGTGATCTGCTAGGCCAAGAGCCATCTTTGCATTTTGTTCAACTAACAAAATTGTCGTGCCATGCGCTTTGATTCGCGCCAGCGTTTCACCCACTTCTTGCACGATCTTAGGCGCAAGCCCTAGCGACGGCTCATCAAAAATACACAATTTTGGGCGCGACATGAGTGCTCTGGCAATCGCAAGCATCTCTTGCTCGCCGCCCGATAAGGTACCTGCCATTTGCAGCGCACGTTGGCGCAAGACTGGAAACATTTCAAACATCTCTTGCAGATCGTCTGCCTCTTTGTTGTCTCGCCGCGTGTGGGCACCCATTTTCAAATTCTCGAGCACAGACATTGCACCAAAGACTTGACGACCCTCAGGGCACATCGTAATGCCGTGGCGCACGATCTGATGGCCCGGTAAGCGTTCGAGCGAGACGCCTTCAAACACAATTGACCCTGCTCGCGAAGGCAGCAGACCCGTAATACATTTCAAGGTCGTGCTTTTCCCGGCACCATTCGCACCAATGAGTGAGACGCATTGACCCGCCTTGACCTCAAAGCTCACGCCGTGCAAGACATCTGTCTTGCCATACCCCGCGAATAGGTTATTGACCCGCAGCATTTAGTGATCGACTCCCAGATACGCATCAATCACGGCAGGGTCCGCGCGCACCTCATCGGGCGTTCCATCAGCAATTTTTTGTCCAAAGTTCAACACAGCAATACGCTGACAAACCTCCATGATTAAGCCCATGTGGTGCTCTATCACTAAAACCGCTACGCCTCGGTCACGGATCCGCAAAATGATCTCTGACAACTCTGCCCGTTCTTTGGCAACCATCCCCGCTGCGGGCTCATCAAGCAGCAAGACCCGCGGTTCGGTTGCAAGCGCGGTCGCAATCATTAACAATCGTTGCTGCGCGGATGAAATCGCTGCCGCCGGCAAGTGCGCAACATCGAGCAACCCCATAAACTCAAGCAAGTCTGCTGCGCGCTCTCGTTGAGCCGCGTCTTCATGGCGATAGGACTTCGCCCGAAAAATCGCTTGCGACGCCTTGGTCTTGAAGCGAGTATGCGCTCCTAACAGCACCTGTTCCAGCAAGCTAAATTCAGGAAAAAGACTCGTCGTTTGGAAGGTGCGAGCAAGGCCGAGTGCCACACGCTGACCGATGGTCGCAGTCGAAACATCATGGCCACCTAGCAAAATCTGTCCGCGTGTCGCGCGCATCGTGCCCGAAATCAAATTTACGCTAGTCGACTTGCCCGAGCCATTCGGACCGATCAAGCCAATGATTTCACCCGCAGCGATCTCAAGCGTCAATCCTTTGACGGCTTGGACGCCGCCAAAATTTTTATCGAGTTCGCGCACGACAAGTACGGACTCAGTCATGTGTCGCGCTCTTTGTTTTTGTTTGACCCATCAACATCTGCACACACACATCTTTGTTTCACTTCAGACAAGGCGCGCCCGCAAAGTCAACGGCGACGCTCAATTAAGTTGTAATTGTGTTGATATTAGACCGATCGTCTATAAAATCGATTGGTATTTACCCTTGATTAATAATTTCGAAGAGAAAGTGTTATATATCATGTAAATAGAAGTTTCTATCCGACTGATTTTTTCGTTTTTTTAAATAAATATTAAAATTAATTTATGGGTACCCTTCACGCCTTCGCCGCACCTGACGGCACCCGCGCAGATGTCGTGTCAGACGCAGAGATTCAGTTCAAGCACGCCCGTTCGCTAGCGGCCAAGCAACGCGGCGATACCCGTTCGGCAATCATCTGGTGCGGCACTGAACTGTTAACAGAGCGCGGCTTTCAAATCACAGGTATCGATGAAATTTTATCTATTGTCGGTGTACCCAAGGGCTCTTTTTATTATTACTTCAAGAGCAAACGCGAGTTTGGCGTCGCGGTCGTCGATAACTACGTGCAGTTTTATGCCCAGAAGATGGCTCTACTGTTTGACAACCCCCAGCGTACCCCCTTGCAGCGCTTGCAAGATTTTGTCGACGACGGCAAGCTCGGTATGGCCAAATACGATTTCAAACGAGGCTGCCTGATCGGCAACATGGGGCAAGAGCTTGCCGCGTTAAATAACGAATTCCGAGAGCGGCTTGAGCAGGTGATGCTGACGTGGGAGGCTCGCGTGACAGCCTTATTTCAACTCGCCCTCGAACGTGGCGAAATCGCACCAACTCACGATCCTAAAAGCCTGTCGCAATTTTTTTGGATCGGTTGGGAGGGTGCAATTTTGCGCTCGAAGCTCACCCGCAGCGTTGCGCCGCTTGATCACTTTGCACAAATATTTTTTAGTAAAGTGTTGGCACGTTGAAAATCAACCGCCCCTCTGCCAAGTGAACATTATCGGCACCTGAGCTGTCTGAGCTCTTTATCCTGCCCCCGAGCAGCCAGGGTTTGCGTGCGCGCCGTTAAACAGAGTCGCGTCAGCGCTCAGCGGCTCCCGCTAGCTTGTGTATCTTGCTAAACTAGTTTCATGAGCCAAGACGTTCGCTGGAAACAACGCTTTAGTAATTTTCTTCGGGCGTTTCAAACGCTCACCGAAGCGATTGAGCTATCCCGAACTCGAGCCCTATCGCCTCTCGAACAACAAGGCCTCATCCAAGGTTTCGAGTTCACGCACGAACTCGCCTGGAACGTACTCAAAGATTATCTAACTTATCAAGGTATTTCTGATTTGGTGGGTTCGCGCGATGCCAGTCGTTCGGCCTTTAAAAATGCGCTGGTTCAAGACGGCGATGTCTGGATGAAAATGATTGAGGCCCGCAATCAAACCTCACACACTTACAACATCGAGATCACACAAACGATTGTTCATAGCATTTGCGAGTCGTTCTATCCGGCGTTTCAAGCGTTCGCTGAACAATTTAAAAATCGCGCTAAATAGCGTACGCTAACAATGGATACAGGCCTATCTCCAAAAACGATTCAGGCACTGGAAAGCGTGTTCAAACAGTTCGACGCAGTTGATAAAGTCGTGCTCTACGGCTCGCGCGCTATAGGCACACACAGACCCGGCTCAGACATCGACCTTGCGCTCTTTGGCAACGAGGTCACGCCCGACTTAATCGCCAGCATCGCCCTCCTGATTGACGATTTGCTTTTACCCTATACCTTAGATCTCACTGCCTATGCCTTCATTGACAATGACGCTTTGCGTGATCATATTAAGCGCGTAGGAATAGAGCTTTTTCAATGAGTCAAACTATTTTTGGCATATGACAGGACGGGCGCTAATATTTTGGATATTATTAGTTGCGCCAAAAATTTGTGAGCA
>JABMMM010000104.1 GCA_013205565.1 Alcaligenaceae bacterium
GCCGCCCATTTTGGTGCCCCAAATTAAAGACGCGCACTTAACGGGTGCATTAAGTGCGTCTCTGGCTCGTTGTCGTAAGATGTGTATTGAATGCATCGACTGTATGGACTGCGTTGAGTGCCTTGACCACCTTGGTTGCTTTGACCGCAGTGCCAGCCGTTCAACCCTAAGTTTTTTTTCGCGACTCAACATGAGCACTTCTTCAAATTCAGAGCACCCCGGTGCGTCAGCCCAACCGTCATTGAGTGCCACGATGGCTCAGCGCATCAGCCAAATTCAGGCGCGCATGGCTGCCGCGTGCGCACGTGTTGGACGCGACCCTGCCGAGGTTGCCTTATTACCTGTGAGTAAAACATTTGACTCGAATGCGATCCGCGAGGCGCTGGCGTTGGGTTTCACTCGGTTTGGCGAAAACCGCATGCAAGAGGTCGCACAAAAGGCGCCGCTGCTAGAAGACTGCAATGTCAATTGGGTGGTGATTGGGAGTCTGCAAACAAACAAGGCCAAAGAGGTGGCGCGCTACGCGAGCGAGCTGCAGTCGCTTGATCGGCTTGAGCTGGCCGAGGCACTTGAGCGGCGCTTGCAGTTAGAAGGCCGTACCATTGACGTGCTAGTGCAGGTTAAAACATCTACCGAAGACACTAAGTCGGGATTAGAGCCAGCAGAGCTTATGCCGTTTTTACGACAGCTGTCTCAGTACCCAAGCTTGCATGTCAAAGGCCTAATGACGATGGCCGTGCTCTCAGACGACCCCATCGCTGTACGCAAGTGTTTTTCTCAGTTACGCGAGCTGCGCGATCAAGCCCAACAGGAGGGGATTGCGGGGATTTCGCTTGAGCGCCTGTCGATGGGCATGAGCGGAGACTTTGAGCTGGCGATTGAAGAGGGCTCAACCGAAATTAGGGTGGGGTCGGCGGTCTTTGGTAGCCGCGCAGCCCCAACCTAAGCGCGAGGTCGTCGCGCTTAGTGCTTCATCCCACCGTGACCTTGCTGGCCAGTGCCACCAGGGTTGTAGGTTGAGGGCTTGACGGTAAAGTTCACACGGACTTCGCCGGCTTTTTCAAACTTCAAGACGACGGGTATCGAGTCGCCTTGTTTGAAGGGGCCCGTCAATTGCAAAAACATTAGGTGAAAGCCGCCTGGCGCGAGTTTGGCAGAACCTTTGGCGGGAATATCGATGCCTGGTACTTGCCTCATCTTAGCGACGCCATTCTCGGTGAGGACAGAGTGCAATTCTAGGCGAGTGGAGGCTTCAGACTGTGCTGACAGTAAGCGATCGCTTGCGCCCGTCGGATTGTTAATCTGCAAATAGCCTGCACCGTTTGTTTGCCCGGGCACCGAGCCGCGCACCCATAAATCGTTGATCTCGAGCGGGCCCGCGGTGAAGTCGGCAGCGTGCGCCAGTGTGAGCGTTGCGGTGCTTAACGTCAGGGCAGCCACCAGGCGTGCGAGCGTACTCAGAGTGTGACCAATCGTCATGATAAGCAACCTAAATGTCGTGGTGATAAAAAAACAACGCTGCAGAATAGGCCTTGTGCCAGTCAAACGCTATTAGACACCGTAACGGCGATGCTCGTGTTTTAGCAACGAACCCTCACCGACCCAACCGCCAGCGGGTACGCCTGTCAGTGAGGCGATTTAGTGCGAGACGTCTGCTAGCACGAGTGTGCCGCGCATAATCGGCGAGTGGCCGGCAAATGTGCATAAAAACACATAGGTTTCACCTTTTGTTAGCGTTGTGACGGCGAAACTGACGCGGCTGGTTTCGCCGGTGCCAATCAACTTGGTGTGTGCAATGACGCGTTTGTCGGTTTGATCAACATGATGGGCGCCCGCGCCTGCGGCCATACCGGTACGCGCGACGCCGTCCAGATCACTTTTTTTGGTTAGCACCCAGTTATGTGACATCGCCAGCGGTGGCAAATGGCCAGTGTGTGTCAGCGTCACGGTGAAGTTTTTGCAGAGGCTGGGCACCACAATATGCGAGGGTACAAAACGCAAGGCGTCGTCAGTTTGCAGCGTAATGGCGCAGTCTGCGGCTTGTGCAACGCAGGCAAACAGCAAGGATAAAAAAACTGCGCACACGCGTGCCGCGAGTGAGCTAAAGGTTTGTTTAAAAGTGGAGCGCTGCGGTTGGCGATGTGTGTGCGAGGGCAAGTAGTAGAGCGAGAGCGGTTGCATAGTGCCTTTCTTTATCGGATTTGCGCGTAAAACCTCGCCATTCAGGGCGAGGATGTAAGCGCGGAAGGCGCAGCATTCCATTCTTTAGCCCTTAATTTAGCGTACCGCTCGTCATTGCTTAATATACTTGCAAATAACGGAAATTGGCGCACTGCCGCAGCTTCCTGCAAAATAACTTGGCGACCACAAAGCGCCGCCCCGTGGCTTCTTACGGATGCTTGGGTGATTCTTTTTGCGAATGATCAAACTGGAAATACCCCTGAGACTATTCACGAGTTTTGATGCGTGCACTTTAGGTGGATAGTTCACCAGCAAGCATACGGGATCGTCTTTTCCTTCAAACTCTATTAGCTCTGAATCGAAATCAGTGCAAACGCTGGCAAATATCACGCGTAGGTCGTCAAGTCTTTCCTTTGTGAATCCATCACGCGTATATTTTGTTACACAGAAACAGTTTTTGTTGCAAAGACTCACTGGATTTTTACCTTACAGATACAACTTTTACACAGGTAATTTGATGATCTACCTTGATCGCGCAAATATAATTCAAGGGATGAAACGTTTGCAGGCCTACAAATACGAATTAATGCCAAATGGCGACCAACTGCGCGCCATGCGTAGATTCTCTGGCTCGTGTCGGTTCGTCTACAACAAGGCTTTGGCACTGCAAAAAGAGAATCATGCGGCGGGCAATAAGTTCATTGGCTACGTAGCCATGGCAGCTAAGCTGCCCATTTGGAAGCGTGAAGCCGAGACTGCGTGGCTGAAAGAAACACCTTCACAAGCGTTGCAACATACCTTAAAAGATTTAGAAAAAGCCTTCAAGGGCTTCTTTGCCAAGCGTACTGGCTTTCCACGTTTCAAGAAAAAAGGGAGTGGTGATAGTTTTCGCTATCCTGAGCCAAA
>JABMMM010000105.1 GCA_013205565.1 Alcaligenaceae bacterium
ACCGACATCGAAGATTTGATGAAATTGCTTTTGGTCAGTGAGGCGTTGATTGCCGCTCGCTAGCATCCGGCAATCAACGGAGTTCAGTGCTACGACTCAGGGCTGTCGCGCGAGCGAGGTCCCGATCATCGAGTCACGTGTCACTAAGTCTGCTAGTTGAGCTTCGGTCATGCCTTGAGTGCCATCGGGTCGATTCGGCAATACTAAAAACCGAAGATCTGCAGTGCTATCAGATACTCGAACTTCAACGTCAGCTGGGATGTCTGTGCCAAACTCAGCCAGGACTTTACGCGGCTCGACGACCACACGCGAACGGTAATCAATTGATTTGTACCAAGCTGGCGGAATCCCGAGCAGCATACGCGGATAGCAGGAGCACAACGTGCAGACGACAACGTTATGCACCTGTGGTGTGTTTTCAAGCACGACGAGTTCAAGGGGTGTGGTGATGTCGAGTTCAAAGTGCTGGTTGATAGTTTTTAAGGGCGCGCTCAGCAATTGTTTTTTAAAGACTGGATCAAGCCAGGCTTTAGCGACGATTTTTCCACCAATGGCAGGGGTCAGGCTGTCTTGCTTATCGATCTGCGCATGTAATTCAGCAGCAGTGATAATGCCTTTTTCATCTAGCAGTTCGCGAATTGCGGTTTGCAGTAACACCTCATAGCGATCATAGCCATCGTCATCATCGGGTGCGGGCGGGCTGTGGGGGTGATCGTGGCCATGTGCATGATCGTGGTCGTGATCGTGATGGTGTCCGTGTTTTGAACTCATGTTTTTTCTCCGGCGAGCGGTTCGATCCAGTGATCGTAGATATCAGCCACAACAGTGTCTTTCGGGCTACCTGAATAGTTGGGCCAGACATCAGCCTGCTTGAAGCGCACGCGGTAGAGCACCCGCATGGGTAGGCCCGGCTTATGAAACGCTAATAAAGAGGGGTCGCGGTAACAGCCCATCACGTCTGTGATTTCACCTTTTATGCCACGCAAGTAAAAAGGCGTGCGGCAATGGGGCTCGGGTGGCTGCTGACGCACGCGCACGGGCGCGCCGACTGGCAGAGCTTGACCGGGACGAGGTGTGAAAGCTGTCATGCGGCCACCTTTTTATGTTTGCTACGCAAGAGTTCCACCCGCGCCTCGATTTCGGCCCGGCTTAGGATTTGCTGTTCGACCACGAGGTCGCGTACGGCGCGTATCCACTTGTCGTAATAGCCAAGGTTACGGTAATCGTCTTCCGTATTGGACTCAATCGTTCTGCGCATTGCATCAACCGTAAAGGCCTCAAGCGTGGAGCCCGATAAAATCCTTAGCAGAGCATCGACACGTTTTTCGTGCAAGGTGTTGGGATGTTCGTCTTGGCAGACCGGCCCCGCGGGTAGGCCGCCGATATCGTTGACTTTACGTTCTGTCATGAGTACGCTCTTTTGATGAAGGGCTAAAAAGTTGAAGACGGGATGGATCTAAGCGTAACGCAATTTTCAATCCTTGTTGCATTAAGTTTAACCTTTGAACAGAGCTTGCATCTGATTGTGCTTTCATTTGAGTACCATCAGATAGGCGACAATGAACCTCTACCAGCCCACCTTTGTATACGCACTCAATGGTGGTTGCTTCAAGGGTGTCGCTAGCAATCTCGGCTATTGGCAAAATTTGTATATGTTCTGGTCGAATAGCCGCAGTGATACGTTCGTTAACATTAAAAGCACATTGTGCGACGTGAACGGAGTAATGATGGTGGCCAGATAAGGTGGCACCGCTCGCATCCTGGCGATTGACGACCATCGAAAGGATATTTGAACTACCCAAAAACTCCATCACCTTTAAGGATGAGGGCGTTTCATACAAGTTGACAGGTTTGCCGATTTCTTCGATTTGACCATCAAACATGACAGCGATCCGGTCGGCAAGGGATAAGGCTTCTTCTTGGTCATGCGTGACGATAATAGTCGTGATGCCAAGTTTTTTTTGAAGTTGCTTAAGTTCTACTTGCATTTGGTCTCGCAGCTTTCGGTCAAGAGCGCCCAGCGGTTCATCAAGCAAAAGAATATCTGGTTGAATGACAAGCGCTCGAGCTAGCGCGATACGTTGTCTTTGCCCTCCTGAAAGCTGCGAGGGCATTCTGTCTTTCATATCCAACAGTTGCACCATCGTCAACGCTCGTTCAACTTGTTGTGATCTGACAATGCCGTCAATTTTTCGCATCCTTAAACCGTACCCCACATTTTCACTCACGGTCATGTGTGGAAAAAGAGCATAGTCTTGAAAGACGAGCCCCACGTTACGTTTATTTGGAGGTAAATTGCTTGTCGGTTTTCCGGCAATGCTGACACGGCCTTCTTGTGGAACGACAAATCCGGCGATCGTTCTTAAGGTCGTGGTTTTGCCGCAGCCAGAGGGACCCAGCAAAGCAACGCACTCACCTTGCGCTACGCTTAAATCGATGTTCTTCAGGACGTGCTGCGCGCCGAGCCAAACATTTACGCCTTCAAGTTCTAATCCCGACATACTTCAGCCCCTAGTGGATTGCATACGAGATGATGCGCCAGCGTTTTTCAGCAAAGAAAATAATGATGCTGACGATCGCAATGTACAAAGACGAAAAAGCCGCCGGCGTAGGGTCGAGGTTTTGTGTAATGTAATTAAAAAGTTCAATTGGCATAGTTGTCAGTCCACCACGCACCAAGAATATGCTGATTGGATAGTTATCGAAGCTAATTAAAAAAGCAAAAATAAAGCCACTGATCAAACCAGGTTTCATTTGTGGCAAAGTAATCGTGATAAAGACTTGCCGACGAGTTGCACCGAGCGATCTCGCGGCCTCTTCAAGAGATATATTTGAAAGGGTCAGTGAGGCGACTAAGGTCCGAATAGGATAAGCGAGCACCAACAGGATATGACCAATTAGAAGGCTATACCACGTAAAAGCGGTACCAATCAGAATAAAAAACTGGATGAGTGCAATCCCAATCGCGACCATTGGAATCGTGATCGGCGATACCAAAAAAGCTGTGATGGCTGCTTTTGCTGGTAGCTCGGTACGAACGAGCGCCAAACTGGCGCAGATCCCAAAGAGCGTCGCCACCGTCGCACTGGCGAAGGCGACTAATGCACTGATAAACGTAGCGTGTCCGATCCGATGGATCTTTGCGATGTTTCCATACCAGTCGATTGAAAAGGCTTTGGGCGGAAACTCAATAAAAAATGAGGCGTTAAACGAAACGATTACGGTCAGCAAGACGGGAAAGACTAAAAAAACGATTGTCAGCCAGCCGATTGAGTGAACAATGACCTGATAGCGTCTGGGCTGATATTCACTAGACTGTTGCACGAAAGACCTTTCGCAAAATACTGGCGTAGGCAGCGACCAAAAGGAATGTCAGCACAGTCAGCGTTACGATGATGGCAGCACCCCACGGGAAATTCAACTGAACCAATAATTGTTCTGCCGCGACCTGTGAAATCATTGAGGTCGAAGGAGAGCCAAGCATGAGAGGTGTGACGTACGCGCTCATGCTCACCGCAAAAGTTAGCATGGTGCCACCAAAGACCCCAGGCAAACTCAGGGGTAGTGTAGTGCTGCACAGACACGCCCATTCACTTGAGCCCAGCGACAGTGCAGCTTCGCGCATGGATGGCGGTATCCGTAACAACGATCCATAGATTGGCAGCACCATAAAAGGGATTGCAAAGTGCACCAGGCCTACGATGATTGCGCCTTCTGAGTACATGAAGCGAATTGGTTGATTGATGAGGCCAAGACCGATCAAAACACTATTGAGTGCGCCGCCATCGGCCAGTACAACAACCCAGCCATAGTTACGAACGATTAAGCTAGAAGCAAGCGATACGAAGGTCACAATTAAAATGGCCGTTCTCAAGCGTCGACTCGCACGTAAAAGCAATAAAGCAAGCGGGTAAGAAAAAGCAAGTGTAATCAGGACAGTAATGAACGAAATACGAAACGTTCGAGTCAATACTCGACCAAGCCTCGCGCTATCGTAAGTTTTTAGATACTGATAAAACGTCCAGCCATCGTGTCGATTGGTATCGCTGGAAGAAAACGAAAAACTTTGCGCGAGCAGGTTTGTCAGTGGGATGACATAAAAGCACAATAAAAAAGCAATAAGTGGTGTGAGCAACAAGATTCCCGAACGGTAGCGCTTCCAAAAAGAAAGCGGTGATCGCGAGAAACTTGTTGTCGTCAAGAGCATTGGCCCAACATCCTAAAAAAGTAACAAGTGCTTATTCTTATCCAAAAATTTCGTTCCACATTTCAGTGATTTTTGGTCGATTTTTTGATAAAAATGCCCAGTCCGCGTATGTTGTGCTAGCGGGATCACCGATCAGTTTTAGCGTGTCGGGTGACGTCACAACATCGATATGGCCGCAACGGGCACGTAATACGCTATCAATTTTCGACTGAAATTCTTTCTCAAGGCTAAGATTCACATACGCTTGAGCGAGTTGAACATTCTTAGCATTGACCGGCATATTGAGTCCGACTATTTCTCCATGCGTGCCTTCTTTTAAATTGATTGCTGGGAAAATAGGAGCACCTTTGGCGACAAGGCCAGCTGCGAAGGCGACATAAAAAGGTACAAGCGGCACTTGTCCGCTTTGCATCATTTGCAGCGCTTGAGGCGCATCGTTATAAACCACAGCACTATTCTTTTTAAGATTAGCTAAATGTTTGATGCCCGACTCAAGGTCGTACTGCGCTTTGTCAAGCGGCAAGCCAGTGGCAACTTGTGATGCCGTGACGACCATTCGTATGCCGTTGTTCCAAGTTGCGGGCGGTATCGCAATTTTTCCTTTGTTTGAGACTTGCCACAGTTCCGCCCATGAGGTTGGTGCAGTTTTGATGACATTTGTATTATAAAAAATAGTATTCATCGCATCGATCATGCCTGCTGAATAGTCG
>JABMMM010000106.1 GCA_013205565.1 Alcaligenaceae bacterium
AAGCTTGAGTCCTCCCCGACTTGGATTCGCACCAGGGACCTGCGGATTAACAATCCGTTTTGTCTTCTGATTAGTATTACGGCGTTGTCGAGCGCTTACCAACGCGTGGTGGAGTTTTCAGACCCAGTTCAGGTTCCTCCAACTAGCGCGACAAGCTGCCGACTGAGCCTGCAGAAGTCCCCATTCCTAAATCATCGATACTCTTTAGTTCTTTCAATAGATTGGGATGTCGATTAAGCACCCACAACAATTTCACTAACGCCAACGGCGGTTTAGCTCTGCCTTTCTCGTAACGCGAAAAAGCATTCACGCCGCCACCAAACATTTCTGCTGCTTCTCGCTGATCTAGCTTTAATTTTTTGCGAACCGTTGCGATAAAAGACGGATCAACATAGGTCGCATTGATCTGGCGTTGAAACTGCTTGATCGATTCACCATAACGATCACCTTGCTCTTTATTCAACACAACTTCGCCGCACGCAGGACAAAAATCCCCCTTCACCGCGAGAATTGTCGTCGCATCACCTTTGTAAATATAGGGTACGTCGCGCGTGTCGTGGATCAGTTCAGCGGCACCACAGCATGGGCACTTCATGATCAAAGCTCCTTGAAAGAAACAATCAAAACATCTTCAATAATGGTCAGTTTTAAATAGATATCAGAGCCGCTCGGATTCACCACCTTATAAACATCTTGCCAAATTCGATGGTCCGCATAAGTTGTCATACTTTTGTCGAAATTCGCCATAGTGAGTGAGAGAACGACATCGCACATTCCGGACAAAGTGTAGATACCCAACTCGCTCGCACCGTTAAAAGCGCTGGCAGTGGCTCTCACTTTGTTAGCTTTGACGAGATCTTTAACTAAAGAAAGCTTTCGATGAGGAGTTCGTTTTTCCATGCAACAGCACTAACCTATTGGGTGAATCGTTACTTAATAAATTATAACCTATTAGGTTAATTATTAATATTCAATTTTTTATTGTCAGGAAGGGATCGATTTTTTGAGTAGCATTGCCAATATTGCGAAGCAAAAGAAAAAGCCCCACATCGCTGTGAGGCTCTTGAATTTTGGCTCCCCGACCTGGACTCGAACCAGGGACCTGCGGATTAACAGTCCGTCGCTCTACCGGCTGAGCTATCAGGGAATTGTCGTTGAAAGTCAGTCGGTTATTGTGTTTTTATAAAAAAGACAACTGCCGCGCAAACTCAGCGATGTCCAAGACTATAGCATAGCTGGCCTTTTTCAGCCAAACGAGAACTCGCTCTGTACATGGCGCGCATCGCGTTACGCTTGGTTAACAGCCAAGTATCAACAGGCCAAATCGTTAAGAGGCCAAGGCAGCCTGTTTAATAGTCTGTGCCGCCCAATGATTAAGGCTAACGCCTTTTGACGCGGCGGCAATCGTCGCCGCCTCATGGACCTCAGGGTCAAGGCGTAGCGAAAAATTTCCTGAAAAATTTTTGCGTGGTGAAATGCCGTTGCGTTTGCAGGCCTCCAAATAAATATCTAAAGAGATTTTGCCTTCGCGCTCAAGACCCTTAACGTCATTGGCGTAAAAATCTGCGCCACCACTCAGGTTTATAAATTCGCCTCTAAACATCTTCATTTCGGGCACAAAACAAATCGTAGCTTGAAAACCATCAATCGTCATTACATTCATGAGCGAACTCCGTTTTGATCTAGCCATTTTCGAATTGCTGCGACAGCACCTTTTTCGGTATCCGGCGAAGGATGTTGTCGATGAAAGACTGACGCACAAAGAGTTTTTGCAAGGTGCGTTGATTTTTTTGATTCACAATAATTGGTATCACTAAATGGTATCAGAATTAAGCGAAAGATAAGTCTAAGTTATCATAATCGGACGTCTGTTAGTATGTGTGAAAAAAGAAATAGCCTCATGTAAATGAGGCCAATTTATCTACCGAGGAAACTACAAAAAGAACAATTTCAAATAAATTTATTTATCTGCAATAACAGTGAATATCAATAAGATGAATAAAAATAAAATAGTACATCTTGTTCCTTAACCTAGTACAGCAGTCCCCTCCCTGCCGCCAGAGCTTTCTGCATCGTCATGAACTCAGCGCCCTCTTTAATCAGGCTTTCGACAAAGCCTTCAAACGCCAACATCCGGTTGCCGCGGCCTAAAACGTAGGGGTGCATGGTGTAGGTCAGGATCCCGAAATCGGTACTCTTTTTAAAGTACCTGAATTCATCCAACCAGCTTTCCATCACGGTACGGGCACTTTGCAGGCCGGGATTGACGGTGGTGGGCATGCGCCAGTATTCAAAATGGGGGTGGTCGTCTAGGTGCCAGCTAATGGGCATTTCGATCAGGCTGGTCTCTTTGCCAAACTTGATGGGATCGCCCAGTTTGACTTGGTCGCCGGCACGCACGGGGTACGGATGATAATCGCCGCCCATCATGCTGCTGTCGTACTCAAAACCGTACTTGAGCAACAGATTCAAAGTGTTTTCGCTTAAATCCCACGAGGGTGAGCGATAGCCCACTGCCCTACCCCCTGTCAGCTGTTTGATTGCCGCACTCGCGCGCAGCATATCGGCCTCTTCTTCTTCAAGCGTTTGGCTAGCGGGTGGGATGTGCGCCCAGCTGTGATGGCCGATTTCGTGGCCACCCTTGAGCACGGCTTCACAGGCCGCCGGGTAAGTTTCAAGCGTGAACCCCGGCACAAACCATGTGGTGGGGATGCTGTGCACCTTCACCAAGTCGAGAATGCGTTTTGACCCCACCACACCGAATTCGCCGCGCGACAGTGGCGTGGGCGAGGTCAGACCTCGTGAGATAAAGCCCGACTGCACATCAAAGTCATAGGTCAAACAAACGATATGGCGTGGCATGGTGGATCCCTTAGAGGTCAGAATACGTTGACTACAGTAAGCTCTGTCAGATATGTTAGCAAGTGATATCACTCCGTCAACCACCAAGGGATCTCGGATGTCTGGTCGCACCGACAACTCTACGCTCGAACACTCTGCTAGAGCCTCGCGCTTAGGCCGACTGCTTGAAAGCTGGAGCTCAGGAATTTTAATCGTCGTCTTGCTATTACTTTGGCAGACCGGCGTGCGCTATTTTGAAGTGCCTAACTTCTTGTTGCCGGCCCCTACTGAAATCGCTCAGCTCTTTGTTGACGAGTGGTCATTGATTCAAATGCATTCATTGGCCACGATTTGGGCGATCTTAACGGGTTATGTCACGGCAGTTCTGTTTGCCTTAATCGTCTCGGCCTTGATGATTCGCTTTACTTGGCTTGAACGCTTAATCATGCCCATTTTTGTTGGCTTACAAAGCGTACCCAAGATTGCAATCGCACCTTTGATCTTAGTATGGGTCGGTGCAGGCATGGGATCAAAAATTGCAGTGGTGATGTCGATTGCTTTTTTTCCAATCGTGATCAACACCATGGCGGGCTTTAAAGAGGTAGATCGCGGCTTGGCAGATGTATTTCGGTCAGTCGACGCCAGCGAACGACAGTTACTCTTTAGGCTGAGGTTACCTTATGCCATACCGTATATTTTTGCAGGCTTACGTATTGCAACAACTTTGGCGGTGCTTGGTGCGATCGTGGCCGAGTGGTTGGCAGCGTCTAACGGCTTAGGATATTTAGTGTTGTCGGGTAGCTTTAACTTTAATACGGCCCGTTCGTTTGCTGCGATCATTTCTTTAGCTCTAATCGGTACAGTATTTTTTAATTTCATGTCATGGATTGAGGCGCGAGTGTCATGGCGCACTGGTCTGAATGATTCGACTGCGAAGGGATAAAACCATTATGTTCAATAAATTATTGGTCGGTCTAAGCCTGTTTAAAGAAAATTCAGCTCCTCTTCAAAGACAACGCCCTTTTAGTAAGCAACCCCTATTTAACAAAAACGGAGCACCACGAATGATAAAGAGCATAATCAAACAAGCTGCCGTGAGCGTTTTCGCACTGTGCACCTTGGCCTTCTCTTCAGCCCCTGCCCTCGCACTCGACAAGGTCGTACTGCGGATCAACTTCACACCGTGGGGGATGCACGCCCAATATTTTGGCGGTCGTGCGCAAGGTTTTTATAAGGCTGAAGGTATTGATCTAGAAATTCGTCCACCAGCCGCTGGCCAGCAAAACGAAGTCATGATTGCCACAGGTCGCGAACAATTTGGCTTGACCAACGCCGATGCTTTTGTCAAAGCAAAAGGCAGTGGCCTGCCCATCGTTGCCGTCATGGCCGATCAACCTGACAATCCATTTTCAATCATCACACCAGTAAAAGCCGGCATTACTACGCCTGAAAAAATGAAAGGCATGAAACTTGCCTGGTTTCAGGCCAATGTAATGGGCCTCATCGAACCTGTATTAGCCAAGGGTGGCCTCACGCGCAAAGATATTGACTTTGTGACGGTCGCACGTGGCGCCGAAGTACAGATGCTGGCCGCCGGGCAAGTCGATGGCCTCTTTGGTTATTCGTTTGGGCAAGCGTTAACGCTTGAGAGCAAGGGTTTTCCGGTCAACGTGATGCCGGTACGTGATTATGGCGTGCAGTTTTACGGCACACTGATCTATACCAACGAGGCTTTGCTGAAAAGCAACCCTGATTTGGTCAAGCGTTTTGTGCGAGCAACGATTAAGAGCTTGATCTGGACCCACGACAACGTTGAACAAGCGATGAAAGAAATCGTTGCTATTTCTCCTGATCGCGACCTAAAGCTTGAGTCGCGCAAGCTACGCATGATTTACGACCTGTACAACACGCCTGATTATGCTGAACGCTTTGGCCTGATGACCGATGCGAAATGGCAATCTTCAATCGACATTTTGGCAAGCGGCGGCGACTTACCTAAAAAGCCAACCGCGCAAAGCATGTATACCAACGCGATCATTAATAGTATTGATGAGGCAAAAGAACTGGCCAAACTTGTGAAGCAACCGGCAAAATGAGTTCATCAGTCTCCGACGTCCCGCGCGCAACAATGCCTTCACGTCAGGGCATTTCAATCGCCAGGATCGAAGTTACTTATGGGCTTGGCTCTGAACAAGCCGTTCAAGCCCTAGCGCCTGTTGACCTAGAAGTCGCCGATGGCGCCTTCGTTTCACTTGTAGGCCCCTCTGGCTGCGGCAAGAGCACCTTGCTAAAAGTGTTGGCTGATTTAATGCCACCCACACAAGGGCAGGTTTTGATCGACGGGCTGCCGCCCAGCGCTTTGCGACAAGCGGGTCGTATTGGCTTAGTGTTTCAACAAGCGAATTTAATGCCCTGGCTGACGGTTGAAAAAAACGTCAAACTACTCAAAGAGTTGGTACAAGCAAAAAGTAAAAGCGCGCTTGCTTTGTCGCAGACGCAAAATCCACAAACAGTGCAAAGTGTTGAGCAACTGCTTGAGGTCGTCGGCCTAAATGGTTTTGAGAAGAAACTCCCTCATCAGTTATCAGGCGGTATGCAACAACGGGCGGCGCTCGCACGCGCCTTGGCGCTTGATCCATCGATTTTATTGATGGACGAACCCTTTGCCGCACTCGATGAAATTACACGCGATCGCATGGCGTTTGAACTGATGCGGATCTGGCAGCAGTATCGCAAGACCGTCATCTTTGTGACGCACTCGCTTGCTGAGGCCGTATTTTTATCGGATCAAGTCGTGCTGATGTCTGCGCGCCCTGGTCGTATTCACAAAATTTATGACATTGACCTACCCCGCCCACGTACTGAAGACACACGTTTATCCGACGACTTCATTCGCTTAGTAGGTGAAATTAACCGCGAACTCTATAAGGTAATGCTGCTGTGAGCAAACGAGACAAAATGCCCTGTCTGACTGTGGGCGATAACGCCTTTGAGCGTGGCGTCGCCCATGGCAAAACCTTCGCTGCTGATGTCGCCGCAAACCTTGAAACCTATTTACGCCGTTTTGAGGCTTCGGGCTTGGCACGCGCCGAGGCGCTAGAAGAAGCCTTGCGTTGGCAGACAGCCATGCAAAGTCAAAATACAGATTACGCTGAAGAGATGCTAGGCATCGCCAAAGGCGCTGAGCAATCCTCAGCAGCGATCGCACTGTTGAATGCGCGCTACGAGATTGCCTTTATGATTTTTGGCAAAGACGCGCGCAAGCAAGAGCAAGCGCTGCAACAAGCCACTGGCGAAACCGATGGCTGCACAACCTTTGGTTTGTTATCAGACGTTACCGCCGACGGCCACACCTGGCTTGGGCAAAACTGGGATTGGATTGCTGGCGTTCATCAACGCACGATTGTGTTGCGTATTAAGCGTTCGAATAAGCCAAGCCTTGTGTGCATGACCGAGGCCGGCATTGTGGGCGGCAAAATGGGTGTCAACGAATGTGGCATTGGCTTGGTTGAAAACGGCCTGGCCTCACATTTAGATGGCTGTAACCCATATCAAAAACCGTTTCATATGCGATGTCGCGAAGTGCTTGACGCCGAGCGCTACGCTGATGCGCTGACGCCAATCGTGTCAACCAAGCGTACCTGTTCAGGTAACTTTGTGATCGGCGGTGCGCAAGG
>JABMMM010000107.1 GCA_013205565.1 Alcaligenaceae bacterium
CAATGGAAGCTTGAAGTGTTTTCGGCGCGTGATGCGGTCGAGGGGGCCTGCTTGCTGGGCGAGACCAATGAAAAACCAGTGGTGATTGCGGATACGCAAGATAATCCGGGCGCAGGGGGGGACAGTAATACGACGGGATTGTTGCGCGCCCTGCTTGAGAAAGGCGCAGGCAAGCGGTTGCCGGGCAAGGTTGCGCTCGGGTTGCTGTTTGATCCAGCGACTGCAACGATGGCGCACGGGGCAGGCTTAGGGGCGTCGATTACAACCGCGGTGGGCACGGCGGTACCCACCTTTACTGGTCAATTTAGCGATGCTCCGGTACAAGGCACTTTTAAAGTGAAAGCGCTATCGGATGGCAAAGTCACCCTCAAGGGGCCGATGATGACAGGCTCACGCATCACGCTAGGCCCCTGCGCATTGCTTGAAATAGAAGGTGTCTTGGTGGCGGTCGCCAGTGGCAAAAAACAGTTGCTTGATCGTGAACTATTTCGGATGTTGGGTGTGCATCCTGAAACGATGAAAATACTGGTCGTAAAAAGCTCAAATCATTTTCGGGCTGATTTCACACCGATCGCCTCGCATATCCTAGTGGCGAAAGCTGCGGGTCCAATGGCGGCGGATCCAGCTGATTTGCCCTGGACCAAGCTGCCTAAAACAACCCGAACCACGCCTTAGATTTAACTGGTGCCGGAGAAAGGAATCGAACCCTCGACCTTCTCATTACAAGTGAGCTGCTCTACCAACTGAGCTACTCCGGCGGTGTGTTGCGAATACTAGCGCTGTGCAATTCATTGCAACGCGCCGAATTATAAAGTATTTAACGGTTGCTGACCAAAGCACGTGCTACTTAACGATAGTGAGTTTTGGCCGGGGAGGTTCGGGAGACTCAGTGCTGGTTGCGGCGCGTGTGGTGGTTGCAGGCGAGGCCGGCGGTGCGCGCGTACCGGCAGCAAAGCCCGCTGTCGTGGCGTTGGTTGCCGGGGTATCACTTTGACGTGGCTCTTCAACCTCAAAGCCCATGCCGGCGCCAGTTTCGCGCGCATACAGCGCGGTCACGGCCCCAACAGGGATATAGAGATTTTCAGTCACGCCGTTAAAACGCGCCTGAAACTCGATCGTGTCATTGCCAAGCACAAGCCCCTTGGTGGCCATGACGCCGATATTGAGCGTGATTTGCCCATCTTTGATATGTGCGGGTGGCACCAGTGTGTTGGTATCGACCCGGACAACGATCTGCGGCGTATAGCCGTTATCGGTGCACCATTCGTGCAGCGCGCGAAGCATATATGGCTTAGTAGAGGTTTCTGCCATAAAAGTATGACTAGCGCTTCATCACTTTTTCTGAGGGCGTCAGCGCCTCGATATAGGCGGGGCGTGAAAAAATACGCTCGCCATACTTTTGAATAGGGGCCGCCGTTTTAGGAAGTTCGATGCCGTAGTGATCCAGGCGCCAAAGTAACGGAGCCATCGCAACATCGAGCATCGAAAATTCTTCACCGAGCATATATTTATTTTTTAGCAATAACGGCGCAAGCTGCGACAGACGATCGCGTACTTGCGCACGTGCAATATTCATGCGCTTTTCGTCAGCGCGTACCGCGCGGTCTTCGAGTGCCGCGACATGGATGAACAACTCTTTTTCAAAGTTATACAAAAACAAGCGCGTGCGCGCACGCATCACTGGGTCGGCGGGCATCAGCTGTGGGTGAGGAAAACGCTCGTCAATATATTCATTGATGATGTTTGACTCGTACAGGATGAGATCGCGCTCGACCAGGATGGGTACTTGGCCATAAGGGTTCATGACTGCGATATCTTCGGGCTTATTAAATAAGTCGATATCGCGGATTTCAAAATCCATACCCTTTTCAAACAACACAAAACGGCAGCGATGCGAGAAGGGGCAGGTGGTTCCGGAGTAAAGGACCATCATGATGGATTTCCGTCCTAAAAATGAATACGAATAAAAGTGAAAGGCCAGCGTCTGCGTCAGGCAGACGCTGGCCCCGAAAAACAAACTACTTGACGTGCTTCCAGTACGAGGCGTTTAGACGCCACGCCACGACGAAAAACAAACCTAAAAACAACAACACCCAAACGCCGATCTGCTTGCGCTTTTGTTGAATCGGCTCTGCCATCCAGGTCATGAAGTTAGTAAGATCTGCAATATCGTTATCGTAAGCTGAGGTGCGCGAGGCTTCGAGTGCTTTGAACTTGTAATCGGCCGAGGCTTTACCCTGATAGTTGGCAAGTTTTTCGGTTTGACTTGTCGTATAGCCTAAGGCGTCATAAGTCGTGGTGACGCGTTCCCAGCCAGCAGGGCCTTTGCCACCAGGCGCTTCGTGCTGGTGCACAACGACCGAGGTCATTTCGCGTGGCCCCTGGCGCTCGAACAACACGTGAGGCATTGCCGCCGCGGGGTACGCAAGATTGTCCCAACCTGTTGGCTTGCTGGTATCGCGATAAAACGTACGCAAATAAGTATAGATATAGTCTGAGCCCGTTGGGCCAGCATTGGCTGACTTTGCTCGCGCGATCACTGATAAATCAGGTGGCATCACGCCAAACCAAGCCTTACCGTCTTTAACAGAGACCGAGCCCATCATCAAATCTCCAACCTTATCGCCTGTGAATAACAGGCTGGTACGGATTTGCTCATCGGTCAGGCCGATGTCGTTCAGTTTGTTGTAGCGCATCGATACAGCGCTATGGCAATTTAAGCAATAGTTAACAAAGAGTTTGGCACCGTTTTGTAACGAGGTCAGTTCATTGATGCGGTTAGGTGCTCGGTCGAGGGCAAAGTCGCCCCCCGAGGCGCTGGCCGTCGTGCAAGTTATCGAGAGGGCAAGAGCACAAAGCAGCTTCTTGATCATGGTCATTCCGTAAATTAGGTTAGGCTCAGTGTGCTTGGAACGTGACTCGGTCAGGAACCGGTTTGAAGGTTCCGAGACAACTCCAGACAGGCATCAAGAAAAAGAAGCCCAGATAAATGAGCGTACCAATTTGCGAGAGCAAGTTAAAGAAGTCTGTAGGCGCCTGAGTACCGAGATAGCCCAAGACAACAAAGTTTGCAAAGAAAACACCGTAGAGCGTTTTGTGCCAGCCGGGGCGATAGCGGATGGATTTAACTGGGCTGTAGTCGAGCCAAGGCACAAAAAACAGTAGAACAACGGCTCCACCCATGGCGACTACGCCCCAGAATTTTGCGTCGATCAGGCGCAATAAGACGGCGACGCCAAGCAGTGCGACGGGTGCAAGTAGTTTGACCAGACCCTTCGTGCGAATGAACATGAAGATTGCGGCGACGACAGCGGCGCCGGCAAGCACCCAAGTAAACCCATCGTTGGTCGCTCGCAGCATAGAGTAGAAGGGCGTGAAGTACCAGACTGGCGCAATGTGCAAGGGTGTTTTGAGCGGGTCAGCAGGGATAAAGTTGTTGAACTCAAGAAAGTAGCCGCCCATTTCGGGGGCGAAGAAAACAATCGCCATGAAGATGATTAGAAATCCCATAAAACCCATGATGTCGTGCACGGTGTAATACGGGTGAAACGGGATGCCATCCAGCGGGCGACCGTATTTGTCTTGCTTGGTTTTGATATCGACACCGTCTGGGTTGTTTGAGCCCACTTCGTGCAGGGCGATAACGTGCGAAACCACTAAGCCCAGTAAAACTAACGGAATGGCAAAAACATGAAACGCGAAGAAGCGATTCAGTGTGGCATCGGACACCACATAGTCACCTCGAATCCAGATCGAGAGTTCGGGGCCGATAAACGGAATCGCCGAGAAAAGGTTCACGATAACCTGCGCACCCCAGAACGACATCTGACCCCAGGGCAAGAGGTAGCCAAAAAATGCCTCGGCCATCAAGCACAAGAAAATGCCGACGCCGAAGATCCAGACCAGCTCACGTGGCTTGCGGTATGAACCGTAAATGAGCGCGCGAACCATGTGCAGATACACCACGACAAAAAACATCGAGGCGCCGGTGGAGTGCATATAACGGATAAACCAGCCGCCAGGCACTTCGCGCATGATGTATTCAACTGACTGAAAGGCGTACTGTGCGTCTGGCTTGTAGTGCATGACCAAAAAGATACCGGTCACGATTTGCAACACCAGCACCAATAAAGACAGGGCACCAAAAAAGTACCAGAAGTTGAAGTTTTTGGGCGCATAGTATTCAGACAGATGCGCTTTATATGTAGAGGTCAGCGGAAAGCGCTGGTCGATCCAACCTAATAGTCCGGTCGTTTCGACGGTTTTATTGCCAGCCATGAAAACGGTTCCTTTGCTTGTTCAGTGTCGCGTTGTAAGGGGTTGAGCAACAGGCCGTTAGGCCTTGTTGTTCTCGTCAACCCCGACAATGATGCGGGTGTCGCTTAAATACTGATAGGGGGGTACTTCGAGGTTGTCGGGCGCGGGTTTATTTTTAAATACGCGGCCTGCCATATCGAAGGTTGAGCCATGGCACGGGCACAGAAAGCCGCCGTCCCAATTTGAGGGCAGGCTTGGCTGAGCACCAGTTGCCAATTTTGGCGTGGGCGAGCAGCCCAAATGCGTGCAGATCCCGACGGCGACGAACAGCTCTTGCTTGCGCGAGCGCCACTCATTTTTAGCGTAAGCCGGTGTGTAACCCGCACGTGTTGAGTTTGGGTCGGCAAGCTCGCCGTTATTTTGTTTGAGCGACTCAAGTTGCTCTTTGGTGCGGCGAATCAGCCAAACCGGTTTGCCGCGCCATTCGACCGTGCGCATCTCGCCGGGTGCCAGCGTACTGATGTCGACCTCGACGGGCGCACCTGCCGCTCGCGCGCGATCAGAGGGCGCAAACGTGCTGACAAATGGTACTGCCGCAGCTAAGCCCGCTACTCCACCCATCGCACAGGTGGTGCCAATCCAGAGACGGCGTGTGGGGTCTGAAGGCAACCTGACCGGAGCCGCGCCTTCATCGTCATGCATAACAGAATCCTGACTCATCATCCTATCCTTGTTATTGCGCGGGTGACCTTACCTCTTTGTTAACGCCGCCCGGCAGTCATTACTCAACAAACACTTTTGTCTTGAAGCAAATTTTTTAACCCCTTATTATAGCCCGACCGAAGAAACACTTTGCATGGGAGAAATCGGAAATGGCGCAGGGAAAAGGAATTTTCAAAGAATTTGAGCAATTTGCCCTACGTGGCAATGTTGTGGATTTGGCCGTTGGCGTGATCGTGGGAGCAGCCTTTGGCAAAATCGTCGACTCGCTTGTCAAAGACATTGTGATGCCAATCGTTAATTTCTTGGTCGGGGGCTCAGTGGATTTCAGTAATAAGTACATCGTGCTGTCGCGCCCGGCTCAGTACGCCGGCCCGGATACCTACGCTGAGCTGACCAAAGCCGGCGCGAACTTGTTTGCGTGGGGTAATTTTTTAACGATTGTGATTAACTTTGTGCTGTTGGCATTTGTGATTTTTTTTATGGTGAAAGCCATTAATACGGCGCGCGCCAAAATGGATCTTGCTGCGCCCCCGCCAACAACCCCTGAGGATATTGCATTGCTGCGCGAGATCAGGGATTCGCTAAAGAAGTGATTTCACCGCAAGTACAAGAAATCCTTAATACAAGCCCGGTTAAACCGGGTTGTCGATATCGACAAAGTCCACCCGGATCCCGAACTCTTGCGCAATCGCCTCGCCTAACGCTTGCACACCATAGCGTTCAGTAGCGTGGTGCCCGGCGCTGATAAAGCCGACACCCGCCTCGCGGGCGAGGTGCACGGTTGGCTCAGAGACCTCACCGGTGATAAATAGCTGTGCGCCCGCGTCAATCGCCCGCTGAAGCAGGCTTTGAGCCGCCCCCGTGCACCAGGCGATTCGCTGAACCGGTAAGTCGGGCGTACCCAGCACAAGCGGAATCCGCTCTAAGCGCTGCTCAACGAGCTGCGCAAAACCGCCTAAGGTGGTGACGCCCGGTCTTGAGCCCAGCCAAAGCAGCTCAGTCGCGGTGGGCGAAGGCTCGGCAATTAACCCCAAAACTTTTGCAAGTTGTGCGTTATTTCCTAGCACCGGGTGTGCATCGAGCGGCAGATGATAGGCCAACAAATTCAGGTCGTGCGCGAGCAGCGAAGCCACGCGGACCTTACGTGTTCCAACGAGTCGGGGGTCTTCGCCCTTCCAAAACCAGCCGTGGTGAACAAGCAGCGCGTCAGCCTGTTGTTTTGCCGCGACGTCGATCAAGGCTTGGCTCGCCGTGACACCCGTGACAATATGGCCAACTGAGTGCTTGCCTTCGACCTGTAAGCCATTTGGGCAATAATCACTAAAGGCTGCCACGTTGAGCGTGGTCGCAAGCCACTGCGTTAAAGTGTGCGTTGAAACAGTTTTCATGATTGCTGGATCCCTCATGCGTCGTCTTTGGCTGTTGTTTGCCCAAGCAGTAACAGTGTGTATCGCGATTTTATTCGTGGTCACGACTTTACGCCCAGATTGGTTACGCCTGGCAGCGCGCACTGACCCGCGCCCCGGCATTCCAGTTGACGCGCTCGGTTCGGGGGCGGTTGATGCCGGCGCCGTGCAGCAGGCGCCAGGGTCTTATGCGGTGGCGGTTGCGGCGGCCGCGCCGGCAGTGGTTAACATCCACACGACTAAGCGTGTTTCTGTTTCCCGTATGCCCTTGCCTGCCGACCCGGCGCTGCGTAAATTTTTTGAACAAATGCCGGGCTTTAATCAGCAGCAGCAGGCCACTAACCTCGGCTCTGGCGTCGTCGTATCGGACAAAGGCCATGTTTTAACTAACTTTCATGTCATTGAGGGCGCCGACGAAATTATTGTCGCTCTGACCGATGGTCGACAGGCGGTTGCGACCGTGGTTGGCGTCGATGCCGATTCAGATCTTGCAGTGTTAAGTATTGCGCTAACAAATCTGCCGCTTTTGCGCTTTACCTTACTCGAGGCTCCCCGGGTTGGCGATGTCGTACTCGCAATTGGCAATCCGTTCGGTGTGGGTCAGACAATCACCATGGGGATTGTCTCGGCACTCGGTCGCACTGGGCTTGGCATCAACACCTACGAGAACTTTATTCAAACCGACGCGGCCATTAACCCGGGTAATTCAGGGGGTGCACTGATCGATACTCAGGGGCGACTCGTGGGGATCAATTCGGCAATTTATTCAAAATCAGGTGGCTCGTTAGGAATTGGCTTTGCCATTCCGGCCGAGGCGGCACAAACGGTGTTGAGTCAAATCCTGACATTTGGCTACGTTAAACGTGGTTGGCTGGGGATTGAACCGCAGGATATGACGGCCGACTTAGCGCGCGCGTTCGGTTTAGAGCGAGCGGGTGGAGTCATTATTGCTGGCATGCTTCGCGACGGACCCGCTGCAAAAGGAGGTTTGAAAGTCGGCGACATCATTCAGGCGATAGACGGCAAGCCGGTCAACGACACTCAACGCTTTATGGCGCGTATTGCTGCGAAAGCACCGGGTGAGGCCCTTGAACTCAAGCTCTATCGCAATGGCCGCCTGCAAACCTTGAGTTTGACCGCAGGGCAGCGCCCCGCTAAGCCAAGGTAAAAGCCCGTTGACTAGTGGGTAGGTCAGTGGGCAGGTTCGGTGGGCATTTGTTTGACTAACGGCGGGTGTGCCGCAATCAGTGACTCAGCCTGAACCAACAGAGGCTGTCGCACGTTTGGATCGAGATGATAGAAGACCTCTTGAAGGCGCGCGAGCTCTTCATCTTCGGTATAAAACCAACTGACGGGCGTATTTAAAATTTCAGCAACACGGCACATCAACTGATAGTCGGGCGAATGTTTGCCGCGTTCATATTGGTTCATGCGAGCGCTAGCAGACATTGGATCAATTCCGGCAAGTTTGCCGAGTTTTTCTTGTGACAACCCCACGCTTAGGCGGGCCTGTTTAAGACGATGAGCGAGCACGATAGTCCCCTTTCTAGAATCGGCGACCGAACCACGATAGGTGCGATCTGGCTAAGCATTAATCAAAAACCTAAAACTGCATTTATTTGACTAATGTCGAAAAGATATACCTTAAAACATTTAGTAACAAGTGGAATTTTTAGTAGGTTAAACACCTGCAACAAGGACAAGCAATCGTCGACCGGTTTTAAGCGCAAGCTGCATCAAATTTGTGCAAACTTCAGGTGACTTCGTCTGCTTTTTCTTCACTGCGGGGTTTGACGCCCCTTGCAACAAGGATCCCGACCTCGTAAAGCACGCACAAAGGCACGGCCAACAAAAACTGGCTAACGACATCTGGCGGGGTCACGACAGCTGCGATCACAAAGGCGCCCACGACGACATAACCGCGGGCTTCTTTCAGTTTGACCACGGTCACAATCCCCATGCGCACCAACAGAACAACCGCCACGGGCACCTCGAACGTCACGCCAAAGGCAAGAAACATGGTCATGACAAAGCTCAGATAAGCCTCAATGTCTGGCGCTGGTGTGATCGATTGTGGCGCGAACGACGCAATAAACGAAAACACAGACCTGAAGACTACAAAATAACAAAAGGCCATGCCAGCGATAAACAGAAGCGAGCTTGACACGATCAGTGGTAAAGCTAGTCGTTGTTCGTGGCGGTATAACCCCGGCGCCACAAACGCCCAGACTTGGTACAGCACCACGGGCAGCGACACCACAAAGGCCGCCATCATCGTCACCTTCATGGGCACCATAAAAGGCGTGATCACGCCCGTCGCAATCATGCGGGTGCCCTCTGGTAACGAAGCCAGCATTGGCGCGGCAAGAATGTCATAGATCACCGAAGCGCCGGGATAAATAAACAGCACAACAAATACCACGACTACCGTACCCACTGCGTGTAATAAACGCGTGCGCAGCTCAATCAGGTGCGACATGAAACTTTCGTTTGCCTGTGGCGCTTCGGCCGGATCTGGGCTTGCGTCGGGCGTGCCGCCAGTCGCGTGATTGTCGGAGGGGTTGGTGCTCAAGATTTAGATTCCGGTGTAGTTGTCGCCACCGAAACTGGAGGTTGCGCAGAGATTGGCGCTAGCGCGTCGATCTCGAGTTGAGTGGGAATGGGCATTGGCACATGTGTGACGAGGACGGCGGAGTCGGCAAGTGCGGTCTCAGGCGTTGCGGCTACAACCTGTGCGCTGGCAGACGCTGCGTCAGTGGCCGTGAGTACCGGTGCCGAAATTTCAGGCGCAACCGGTTCGGGGATCTCGGGATTGGTCATAGAAGCTCTGAGCGCCGAGACATCCTGTTCGAGCGAGTCAAGGGGTTTGCGCAGCGAATCTTCGGTATTTTGTAAACTTGACTGCACGCTTTGTGCGGCGTCTTGCATTTGATTTTTTAAGTTGCGCAACTCATCAAGCTCGACCTCGCGCTGAATGTCTGTTTTGACATCGTTAACATAGCGTTGCGCGCGGCCGACGAGGTGGCCGAGCGTGCGTGCCACCTTGGGCAGGCGTTCAGGGCCAATGACGACAAGTGCCACGACTCCAATGACAAGTAATTCAGTAAAGCTGACGTCAAACATGGTGTGCGAGGTGCCAAAGAGACTCAGCTAGAAAACTAGCCAAAAGGGTTAGTGCGTGCCGGGTTGTGTATTTGACTTTTCTTTAGCTTGCACATCGATGGTTTCGCCTGTTGCCACGCGTTGCACGGGCGCGGCTTCAGTCGACGCTGCCGGTTCGGCGTCTTTTGCGTTAGGGTCTTTCATCCCTTCTTTGAAGCCCTTGATTGCGCCGCCTAAGTCGGCACCAATATTACGAATCTTTTTCGTGCCAAAAACCAGCGCCACGATCGCCAGAACGATCAGCCAATGCCAAATGCTAAAACTACCCATGATGAATCTCCAAATTAGTTCTTGAGGGGAGTGAAGCCCCGCCAAGGACGTCTACCGCCAAGAATGTGAAAATGCAGGTGCTTAATTTCTTGCCCGCCCTCTAGGCCTGAATTCGTCGTGAGACGAAAACCACCCTCTGGGCCTGGATTGCAGCCATTTGCTAAGGCAATTTGTTCAACCCGAGTCAGCATTCTACCTAACCAGCCGGCATCTTCAGGTTTAACGTCTTGCATCGACACGACATGGTGCCGAGGCACCATCAGCAAATGTACTGGAGCCGCGGGTTGAATGTCATGAAAAACCACACAATCATCGTCTGTATGGACGATTTTTGCTGGGATTTCGCCTTTTACGATTTTGCAGAACAGACAGTTTTCGCTCATGGTGTTGTTTTAAGAGGAACGGGAAAGTTTTTCTTGCAAGCCAGACAACCCTTCGCGGCGAGCGAGTTCGGCCAGCACTTGTTCGGGGCGCAGGCCATGCTCGGTCAGCACCACCAGGCAGTGAAACCAGAGATCGGCGGTCTCTGACACGATTCGGTCAGCCTGCTGATCCTTGACGGCCATGACCAGCTCAGTGGCCTCTTCGCCAATCTTTTTCAAGGCGGCGTCAGGCCCCTTTGAAAAGAGCGTTGCAACGTAGGAGGTGGCGGGATCGCCACCATTTGCGGGCAAGCGCGTGGCCAACGTATCTGCGATGCGAGCCAGTATCGCGTCAGAGACCAGTTTGTTTGCCAAGTCGGTGAGAGGTGCGATCATTTTATGGGCAGAAATTTTTAAAGGAGACAGCTTTTGAAAGGTGGTTCTTTGTGCGATGACTCGTCAAAAAATTACTTATAGATAAGCTCTGGGTCCTTAAGAACTGGGTCGACGATGACCCAGTTCGAGGCGTGCGGGTCGGCGGCGTGTTCTAACCGGCGATAAAAACAGCTTGCGCGTCCAGTATGACAGGCAATGTCGCCGATTTGCTCAACCTTTAGCAAAAGAACATCGCCGTCGCAATCCAGCCTGAGTTCAATGAGGCGTTGTACATGGCCCGACTCTTCGCCTTTACGCCAAAGACGCTTGCGCGAGCGCGACCAAAAAACGGCCCGACCGGTTTGCGCTGTTTCGGCAAGCGACTCGGCGTTCATCCAGGCAACCATCAATATTTGCCCGCTCTGGGCGTCTTGTGAAATCGCCGGAATCAAGCCTTTTTCATCAAATTTGACGTCGGCCAGCCAGCCAGGCGTTGCGGCGCTCATCAAGCGCTGCGCCTGACTGCGATACCTTGGTTGGCCATAAAGTCTTTGGCCTGACGCACGGTGTATTCGCCGTAATGAAAAATACTGGCAGCTAAGACCGCGCTGGCTCCACCTAAGGTAACGCCATCGGCCAAGTGCTGCAAACTTCCAACGCCACCCGAGGCGATTACCGGAATCGCCACCGCGTCGGCGACGCGCCGCGTGAGTTCAAGGTCGAAGCCCGCTTTGGTTCCGTCGCGATCCATGCTGGTTAATAAAAGTTCGCCTGCGCCAAAATCGGCCATCTGCCGCGCCCACGCCACGACATCTAAGCCAGTGCCGCGGCGACCGCCGTGGGTAAAGACTTCCCAAGAGGGGGTCGCACTGTTTGCGACCCGCCGCGCATCAATGGCCACAACGATACATTGCGAGCCATGATAGTTTGAAGCCGCGCGCACAAGTTCGGGGTTGGCGACGGCGGCACTGTTGATCGAGACTTTATCTGCACCCGCGTTAAGCAAGCGTTGCACATCGCTGACCTGACGCACACCCCCACCGACCGTGAGCGGAATAAAAATCTGCGAAGCGACCTGTTCGATGATCGACAAAATCAAATCGCGCTCGTCGCTCGTGGCGGTAATGTCTAAAAACGTAAGTTCGTCTGCACCCTGTTCGTTGTAGCGCTGCGCGATTTCGATCGGATCGCCTGCATCGATGAGATCAACAAAGTTGACCCCTTTGACGACGCGCCCGGCGGTGACATCGAGACACGGAATAATTCTACGGGTCAAGCCACTGAGCGTGTTCGGCGAGACCGATAGACTCATGGCGCGAGTTCGTCAGCACGTCTTTGAGCGGCTTCAAAATCAAGCGTGCCTTCATAGATGCTACGGCCTAAAATCGCGCCTTCGATGCCCTCGGCCTCGACGGCACACAAGGCCTCAATGTCGCGAAGGTCTGTGACACCGCCTGAAGCGATGATCGGTATGCGGACGTGTTGTGCCAGTCGCACGGTTGCTTCAATGTTGACGCCTGTTAGCATGCCGTCGCGACCGATGTCGGTGTAGATAATGGCTTCGCAACCGTAGTCTTCAAATTTTTTAGCCATATCCAACACATCGTGCTTGGTGAGCTTGCTCCAGCCGTCGGTGGCAACTTTGCCGTCGCGCGCATCGAGTCCGACAATGATATTGCCCGGGAAGGCGCCGCAAGCATCGTGTAAAAAGCCCGGATTTTTGACCGCAGCTGTGCCGATAATCACATATGAGATACCAAAATCGAGATAGCGCTCAATCGTATCAAGATCGCGAATGCCACCACCAATTTGAACCGGAATATCCGCGCCGACTGAATCGACAATTGCGCGAATGACGGCTTCGTTTTTAGGTTTGCCCGCCACTGCGCCGTTAAGGTCTACGAGGTGCAGGCGTCGCGCGCCGCGATCAAGCCACAGGTTAGACATCGCGGTGGGGTCTTCAGAGAAGATGGTCGCGTCGTCGAGGTCGCCTTGGCGCAGTCGGACACAGCGTCCGTCTTTGAGGTCAATTGCAGGGATCAGCAGCATGTGATTTTTAAGGGGTCACGTGAGGGTCATGCCACCCGCGGGGTGGGCTCGTTGATGCTTAAAGAGTTTAAGGCTTCCAGTCTACAAAATTACGGTAAAGACGCAAACCATATTCTGCACTTTTTTCAGGATGAAACTGTACGGCAAAAATATTATCGGCTGCAACTGCGCAAGTAAATAGCCCGCCATAGTGACTTTGCCCGACCGTGAGCTCAGTCTGCGCTGGCACTGCATAATAACTGTGTACAAAATAAAAAGGGGTCAGATCAGGAATGCCCTGCCAAAGCGCGTGCGTGCGACTCTGTTTGACGGGATTCCAGCCCATATGCGGCACTTTTAGCTGCTGCGGGCCCGCATAGAAGGGCGGACCCTGAAACCGTTTAACTTCGCCTTTGAAAACGCCCAAGCTGGTGGTGTTCCCTTCTTCGCTGCGTTCAAACAACATTTGCTCGCCCACGCAAACCCCAAGCAAGGGTTTGTTTTTTGCAGCCTCGAGTACGGCCTCACGCAGCCCAGCGTCGTTGAGGGTGCGAATACAGTCTGCCATCGCCCCTTGGCCCGGAAACACAACGCGCTCAGCGGCCTTGAGATCTTGCGCACGGCTGCACAAGCGGATGTCGGCCTCGGGTGCGGCGTGGCGCAAGGCTCGCTCGACCGAGTGAATATTGCCCATTCCGTAGTCAACAATGGCGATTAAAGCCATAACCTAGAGCACACCTTTGGTAGAAGGTACGATGCCAACGCTGCGCGGGTCGAGCTCAAGCGCCATGCGCAAGGCGCGGCCGGTGGCTTTAAAAATAGTTTCGCACTGGTGATGCGCATTGACGCCGCGTAAGTTGTCGATGTGCATGGTGAGCAAGGCGTGATTGACTAAACCTTGAAAAAACTCAATCGTCAGATCGACATCAAAATTTCCGACGCGGGCTCGCGTAAAGGGGACGTGGAACTGTAAGCCCGGACGCCCTGAGAAATCGACAACTACGCGCGATAAGGCTTCGTCGAGCGGTACGTAAGCGTGTCCGTAGCGACGAATACCAGCTTTGTCGCCAACCGCTTGAGCGATGGCCTGCCCGATGGTGATCCCAACGTCTTCAACGGTGTGGTGGGCATCGATTTCGAGGTCGCCTTGGGCGTGCACCTCAAGGTCTATCAGGCCGTGGCGCGCGATTTGATCAAGCATGTGATCAAGAAAAGGCACACCGGTGTCGAGTTTTTGACGACCAGTTCCATCAAGATTGATGGCAACTCGAATCTTTGTTTCGTTGGTGTTGCGAGTAATTTCGGCAGTGCGCATGGCTTGGGCTCTTGTCGTCAGAAACTATATTGTAGGGCGGTCTGAGCGAATTGTTGCGTTCAATCGTTCTGGGGCCTTGCGTTTAAGGCTTATCAGCGCTCGTGAGGCGATAGGTCGCGCTCGCGGCATGGGCTTGCAACCCTTCGCCCAAGGCGAGCTCGGCCGCGATTTTGCCTAGCGTCTGGGCACCCGCCGGCGACACATGAATCAAACTTGAGCGCTTTTGAAAGTCATAGACGCCCAACGGTGACGAAAACCGCGCGGTGCGTGAGGTCGGCAAAACGTGATTGGGGCCTGCGCAATAGTCGCCAAGCGACTCTGAGCTGTGCTGGCCCATAAAAATCGCGCCCGCGTGGCGCAGATGCGCAAGCCACGGTTCGGGCTGTTCGATTGAAACTTCAAGGTGTTCGGGTGCAATCTTGTTGCTGATTGCGCACGCCTGAGCCAAATCGCGCACCAAAATCAAGGCACCTCGGTCGCGTAGGCTGGCACGAATAATATCGGCGCGAGGCATGGCGGGTAAGAGTTTGTTGATCGACTGTTGCACCGCATCGAGATAGCTTGCGTCTGGGCACAATAAAATCGCCTGAGCGAGTTCGTCGTGTTCGGCTTGCGAGAACAGATCCATTGCAATCCAGTCAGGCGCGGTTTTGCCGTCGCAGATAATCAGGATCTCGCTTGGGCCCGCGATCATGTCAATACCCACTGTGCCAAAGACTCGGCGCTTTGCCGCCGCAACATACGCATTACCTGGGCCAACGATTTTATCGACGGCGGGGACGGTCGTGGTGCCGTAGGCCAGCGCACCGACGGCCTGAGCGCCGCCTATCGCAAAACATCGGTCAACGCCGGCAATCGCCGCTGCCGCGAGCACCAGCGCGTTACGCTGGCCGCCAGGCGTAGGGGTAACCATTATGACTTCGGGCACGCCCGCGACTTTTGCCGGGATCGTATTCATGAGTACCGATGAGGGGTAGGCGGCCTTGCCGCCAGGCACGTATACGCCAACGCGATCAAGCGGCGTGACTTGTTGGCCTAAACGCGTACCATCCTCCTCGGTATAAGACCAACTCTTCTGAATTTGGTGAGCATGGTAACTGCGCACCCGCTCGGCTGCAGCCTCAAGCGCCTGCCGTTGCGCCTTGGGTAGTTCGGCTAGTGCACTTAGCCAGTCGCTGCGCGGGATTTCTAGTTCGGCGGCGTGAGTCACTTGTACCCGGTCGAACTCACGCGTCAGACGCACAAGCGCGGCATCGCCCTGACTGCGCACTTGCTTGAGGATACTTGCCGCAGCCAAGTCGATCGCCTCGTCTTGTTCGGCGTCGAACGCTAGTAACGTGCTGAGCTTGGCTTCAAAGTCTGCATCGCTTGAATCTAAACGTAAAAGTATTGCCATGTTGTCGATCTCGGGTTGGACTACGCTGCGGCCCGCGCGCGGCTGGCTTGTTCAAAGGCATCTAGCAAAGGCTGAAGCTCTGCGTGGCGTGTTTTTAGTGCGGCCCGGTTGACCACTAAGCGCGAGGAGATTGGCATGATGTCTTCGACGGCCACCAAGTCGTTGGCCTTGAGTGTGTTCCCCGTTGAGACCAAGTCGACAATCGCATCCGCTAAGCCCACCAAAGGCGCGAGCTCCATTGAGCCATAAAGCTTGATCAGATCAACGTGTACCCCCTTAGCGGCGAAGTGTTCGCGCGCGGCCTGGGTGTATTTGGTTGCGACGCGCAAGCGCGCGCCTTGCTTGACCGCTGCGTCATAATCAAACCCTTTGCGTACCGCAACGGACAGGCGGCAGCGGGCGATGTTTAGGTCAATCGGTTGGTAAAGTCCGCCCGGATGCTGGGCGGCGTGTTCGAGCAGTACGTCTTTGCCCGCGATCCCTAAATCGGCGGCGCCGTATTCAACGTAGGTGGGGACATCGGAGGCGCGCACGATGATCAGGCGCAAAGCAGGATTACTCGTGGCGATGATGAGTTTTCGCGACTGCTCGGGGTGCTCTGAGATTTCAATCCCCGCGGCCTTTAGCAACGGCAAGGTTTCTTCAAAAATACGTCCTTTCGACAGAGCCATGGTCAGGGGGCGCAGTGTCTCTGGCATGTTCATGAGAGCTCCTTACTAGATAAACGTTCGATTTTGGCACCTAACTGTCTGAGCTTGTGTTCCATGCGTTCGTAGCCGCGATCAAGGTGGTAGATGCGCTCGACGATTGTTTCACCTTCTGCCGCCAAGCCGGCAATCACCAAGCTGGCAGAGGCGCGTAGGTCGGTCGCCATGACGGTCGCGCCCGATAGCTTAGCCACGCCGCGGACCACTGCGGTATGGCCATCAATATCGATGCGTGCGCCTAAGCGCAGCAGCTCTTGCACGTGCATGTAGCGATTTTCAAAAATGGTTTCGGCAATAACCGAGGTGCCATCGGCTAACGCAGTGAGTGCCATCACTTGCGCTTGCATGTCAGTCGCAAAGCCGGGGTATTCGTGCGTACGAAAATCAACCGGCTTGGGGCGTTGAGTCATGGTGGCACGAATCGAGTCAGTGCCGCAGGTTAGCCTCAGGCCCGCTTCTTGCAGTTTGGCCAGCGTCGCGCCCATCGTGTCAGGTGCCACGTTGCGCAGTGTGATGTCGCCACCTGCGGCTCCCACCGCACATAAAAAGCTACCCGCTTCGATACGGTCTGGAATCACGCGATGGGTGGCACCGTGCAAAGTTTTTACGCCCTCAATCACAATGCGGTCAGTGCCGTGGCCTCGAATCTGCGCGCCCATTTTGATTAAAAGTTCGGCCAGGTCGACGACTTCAGGTTCGCGGGCGGCGTTTTCTAAGACGGTTTGACCCTCAGCCAACACAGCGGCCATCAGCAGATTCTCGGTACCGGTGACGGTCACCATATCGGTCCGAATGACCGCGCCCTTCAGGCGCGAAGCCCGCGCAACGACAAAGCCGTGCTCGATGCGGATGTCTGCACCTAGGGCCGCTAGGCCTTGGATGTGCTGATCAACCGGCCGCTGACCAATGGCGCAACCCCCAGGCAAGCTGACACGCGCTTGACCAAAGCGAGCGATCAAAGGGCCTAGCACTAGTATCGAGGCACGCATGGTTTTAACGAGCTCGTAGGGCGCCTCAAGGGTGGTGACGGCATTGGCGGTAATGTTGACAGTCCCGCCGGTCTCACGCGCGCAACGTACCCCCATCTGGCTCAATAACTTAAGCGTCGTGGCGATATCGTTTAATTCGGGCACGTTGGTCAGGGTGATGGTGTCAGCAGTCAGCAAACCCGCACATAAAATCGGCAACGCTGCATTTTTTGCGCCAGAAATACTGATCTCGCCCTGCAGACGATTGCCGCCGGTGATTCGTAAAATATCCATCAGGGAGCTTGGTTGAACTCTTCAGGGGTGAGCGTACGCATCGAGAGCGCGTGGATTTCTTGTTTCATGCGATCGCCAAGTGCGCCATATACCAGCTGATGCCGGGCGATCAGACGCTTGCCGGCGAAGGCGTTACTAACGATGACCGCTTCAAAATGCGCGCCATCACCGCTGACTTCGAGGTGCTCACAAGCCAGGCCGGCGGCAATGTAAGCGCGGATATCTTCGGGGGTAGGCAACATGATCTGTAAGATCCTTAGTGGGCAATGGTTCTAGAATATTCAGTATTTTAAACGCCTGAGGCTGGACCCACAGGCGCCCGACGACGCGAGGTGTTCAAGTTCGTAGCTTGTAGCCCCGTCCAAGCAGTTGCAAGGCAAAGATCGCCAAAACGAGAAAGACGCTTGCCACCACAGCCAAACTTTGCCAGGGCGAGACGTCTGCGACGCCAAAAAAACCATAGCGAAACCCGTCAATCGTGTAAAAAAGCGGATTCCAGTGCGAGATCACCTGCCAGAGCGTGGGTAGCGTATGCACCGAATAGAACACGCCAGATAAAAAGGTTGCCGGCATAATCAGAAAATTTTGAAAAGCCGCCAACTGATCGAATTTCTCGGAGGTGAGCCCGGCTATCAAGCCCAAAATCGCCATAATTGCACAGGACAGCACAGCAAACACCAGCGCCCACAGAGGATGTTGAATCGGCATCACGTTAAAGTACAGCGAGACGAGCCAAACACAGGTGCCCACGGCGAGGCCTCGCACGATCGCGGCCAACACATAAGCACTGAAAAACTCTCGATGAGAGATTGGTGGCAGCAGCACAAATACCAGATTGCCTGTGACCCGACTTTGTATCAACGAAGAAGAGGGGTTTGCAAAGGCGTTTTGCAACATACTCATCATCATCAGACCAGGGATCAAAAAGGTGGTGTAGGGGACAGTGCCATAGACCTGAATGCGGTCTTGCAGCACCTGAGCAAAAATCACCAGATAAAGTAACGCCGTGATAACCGGTGCTGCGATCGTCTGAAAACTGACTTTCCAAAAACGCAACAACTCTTTGCCAAGCAAGGTCGGAAAACCCGAGCCCGCGCCAACCCGAGCGCTAAGAAGAGGCGCACTCATGGTTGGACCTCGGTAAGTTGAGAGGGCTCTGCACGCATGATTTGCATAAAGGCGTGCTCAAGGTTGCCACCAGCCCGCGCGAGTAACGCTTGCGTGGTGTCAAGCGCCACGATGCGGCCACCCTTGAGCATGGCGGTGCGATGACACAACGCCTCGGCCTCTTCAAGATAGTGCGTGGTCAAAATAATGGTATGGCCTTGCGCGTTTAGGCGCGAGATGAACTCCCAAAGGCTGCGACGCAAATCGACATCCACACCGGCCGTGGGTTCGTCAAGCACAATCACCGGGGGGCGGTGCACCAGGGCTTGTGCGACGAGTACGCGGCGCTTCATGCCGCCCGACAGCGCGCGCATGTTTTCGTCGGCCTTATCGGTTAGCCCAAGATTGGCAAGGATTTCATCGATCCAGTCATCGTTACGTCGAAATCCGAAATAGCCGGACTGGATACGTAAGGTTTCGCGCACCGTAAAAAACGGATCGTAGACCAACTCTTGGGGCACTACGCCCAGCGAACGCCTGGCCGCTTGGTAGTCAGTCACAACATCATGACCACAGACGCTCGCACGCCCTTGGGTGGCTTGGCAAAGTCCCGCTAAGACGGAAATGAGAGTTGTTTTGCCAGCACCATTGGGTCCAAGCAAGGCAAAAAACTCACCGTGCTCGATCGTCAGAGACACATCGTCAAGGGCTTGTAAGCCGGCCCCAGTGGGCGCGCGTACTAAGCCACGCCAACCGGTCGCGCGTGGCATAAAAACTTTTGAGACATGCTCAAACGTAACAGCGGACATAATGGCCTTGTGATGCGTGCCGCAGGCAAAACAAGCCTGCGCCGGTGTCAGCCCTGTGGGACTGATTGGACTTTATTGTTGTGCCCGTTGGTTTAGTGCCTGGATCAAACCATCTATACCGTTTTGGCTAATTTGCTGTGCGAACTGGTTACGATAGTTTTCGATCAGCCAGATATTTTCGACGTTCAGGTCGTAGATCTTCCAGCCCTCGGGCGTTTTTTCTAGGCGATAATCGAGCGCAATCGGTTGCGTGTTGGCGCGTTGCGTGACTTGCGACTTGACCACTACGTCAGTGGCGCCAGGCTCCCCCCGAAAGGCTAAAGTCTTAATGGTCGTGGCTTCGTCCACGCGGGTAAACGCGCCGCTATAGGCGCGCGCAAGGGTGCCCCGAAACGCTTTTACAAGTGCCGATTGTTGCTCGGGTGTTGCCTGGCGCCAATAGCGACCGGCCGCGAGTCGGGTGGTTTTTTCAAAGTTAACGTTTGGCAAAATCAGTTCATCTACCAGCGCATTGACGCGCGCAGTATTGCCGGCGCGCACGCTGCTGTCAGACTTCAGCGCAGCCAGCATTTGATCTGCAACTTGTTGCACAAAATCGTTGGGGGCGGCGTTTGGATCAGGCTTGTTTTGTGCGTGTGCAGCTTGCCCGATGCTCAATAACAGGCAACAAACGAACAATCTTATACAGACAAAAAAGCGGGCATTCATCAACAGATCCTTTCGATTGAGGGTACAACGATTTGCTCGGCGGCGTCGCGGTGTTTCATTTTTTTGGAGTCAGGCCAAGCGCTTTTTCGTCGGCGGGCACAGCCTCAAAATCTTCGTAGCTTGGCAGCTTTTCGGCTGCGGCGTTCGAGCCGTTGACCTGCACACTGCGACGTTTAAGATAGGCGTCGCGAATAAAACTATAGGGGTCAAGCGCGGTGCGGTCGACGGTATTGGTGACCTCAAGCAAGGCTTCGCGCCGCGCGACCACTTCAAGGCCATAGATCGAGTTGCGCACATCGATATTATTAATCAAGGAGCCATACCCGAACTGATTGACGTACACGTCGACAGCCCGGCCGACGCCGTCTCTGAGCGTGCTTGGGCCGATAATGGGTAGCACTAGATAAGGCCCAGAGTCAAACCCCCACACGCCCAGGGTGACGCCGAAGTCGTTCGGGATACGCTTGGCGCCAGTTTGGCTGGCCAGATCCAAACAGCCACCTAGCCCCAGCGTACTGTTCAGTAGAACTCGGCCAAAGGTGTTCAAGGCGTCCACCTGGCGCCCCTGCAAGGTGCTGTTAAACCACGACCAAACGTCGCCAAGGTTCAAAAAGATATTGTTAATACAGGTACGAACGGGTTGAGGCGTAACAAACGCGTAGGCTTGCGCGACTGGCTTTAAGATTGCGCGATCAACGGTGTCGTTGAACTCGAAGACCGCTCGATTAGAGGCTTCAAGCGGGTCGTTTGGATTGGGTGGCCCGAGCGTGCGCGTGGCGCAGCCCGTCAACACCAAGAACGCTAAGGCACTAAGTGCCAGAGTCAAAGAGCGAAAAGATAAACGAGTGCGCATGTTGCGTGACCGTTAAGGTGTGGTTTTTGAGGGCTTTGCCGCGGGGTTTGCGTCGGCGGCAGCTGCGGTGCCTTGTTTTTCGGCAGACGAATACAAAAACTGACTAATCAGACTTTCAAGCACGATTGCGCTTTGCGTAAATTGCAGGGTGGCACCCGGGACAAGATTGGCCTCGTCCCCGCCAGCCTCAAGGCCAATGTATTGCTCGCCTAACAGGCCCGAAGTTAGAATTTTGGCTGAAGAATCTTTTGGAAACAAATAGTTTTTTTCGAGTTGAAACGTCACAATGGCCTGAAAGGTTTTTTCGTCAAGCGTGATGCTCGCCACACGGCCGACCACGACGCCGGCACTTTTAATTGGCGCGCGAACTTTTAACCCGCCGATGTTGTCAAACTTGGCCGAGAGGGCGTAAGTGGGCGCAAACGAAAAGCTACTAAGGTTACCGGCACGCAAAGCGAGAAAAGCTAGCGCGAGCGCACCTAGCAACACAAAGAGACCCACCCACCAATCTGTTTTTTCGTTTGACATTTTTTGACTCGGTTAGTGACTGAACATCAGCGCAGTCAGTAGAAAATCTAGACCCAAGACCGCAAGAGAGCTTGTCACGACGGTGCGCGTGGTTGCACGCGCGACGCCTTCTGGGGTCGGTCGCGCGCGCCAGCCTTCGTAAAGAGCGATTAACGTCACTGCTACACCAAAATAATACTTTTTATCACGCCATTTAATATGTCTTTGTAGACATCCACCCCGTTTTGCATTTGTGACCAAAAGGCGCCGGTGTCGATACCAATGAGCAGCACGCCCACCACCCAGCCCCCCAGAATGCCGACCGTCGAAAAAACTGCCGCCAGAATCGGCATGGCGATCACGCCGCCCCAAAAACGCGGCACAAAGACGCGGGTAAGGGGGTCGACCGCCATCACTTCCATGGCGGCTAACTGCTCGCCAGCTTTCATTAGGCCAATTTCTGCCGTCAGCGAGGTGCCCGCTCGCCCAGCAAACAGCAGGGCCGTCACGACGGGGCCTAGCTCTCGGGTCAACGAGAGCGCGACCAGCAGGCCAAGCGCCTCTTCAGAGCCATAGCGGTTCAGGGTGTAATAACCTTGCAAGCCTAAAACAAAGCCCACAAACAAACCCGAGACAATAATAATCAGCAGTGAAAAATTACCGATGAAGTGCACTTGCTGAGAAACGAGCCGAGGGCGCTTGAATACAATCCCGCTGCGCTGTAACAGCATAAAAAAGAACCGAGTAAAAAGGCCGAGCCCGGTGAGTCGGGCGCGCACACTTTGGCCGAGCGTGCTTAAAAAACTGGGGCGACTCATGTTCGGGCGCCTGTCTGAACGAGCCAGGCTTCAAAGGCGGGCGTCAGGGGATAATCAAAAGCGACGGGCCCATCGGCCTGCCCATTTAAGAACTGCTGCACGTACGGGTCGGTCGAGGCAGCAAGAGTGGCCGGCGCGCCGTGCGCTTTAAGCTGGCCTTGACCCACTAAATAAACCTGATCCGCGATGGCGAAAGATTCGGCAATGTCGTGGGTGATGACCACCGAAGCGCAGCCCAGGCGGTCTGACAAACTGCGAATCAGACGCGCGGTGATACCAAGCGAGATCGGATCGAGTCCGGCGAAGGGCTCGTCATAGAGCACGAGCTCAGGCTCAAGCACGACCGCGCGAGCCAGTGCGACGCGACGCGCCATGCCGCCAGAGATTTCAGAGACTTTTAGGTGTGCGGCGGCACGCAGGCCGACTGCGTTGAGTTTTTCGAGAACGCGCTCGGTGAGTTGTGACGCAGACATGCTGAGATGTTCGCGCAATGGGAAGGCGACATTTTCAAAGACATTGAGGTCGGTAAAGAGCGCGCCTTGTTGAAAAAGGACGCCCATCCGTTGCCTGAGAGCTTGCAAGCCCGGGCGATTGGTGCGCGCGAGGTCTTGCCCAAACAAGGTGATTGTTCCGCGACGCGCCGCGAGTTGGCCCGTCACGGCACGCAGCAACGTGGTTTTGCCTGACCCCGAGCCGCCCATCATTGCCACAACTTGGCCGGGCATGACCTCAAGCGAGATGTCTTGCAGCACAGTGAAATCACCGTAGCCAAGCGAGACGCCTTCGAGGCGCAGCACGGCTTGGTTTGAGGTCAGAGGGGGCGTAAGCATAGAGAACCAAAAGGTGCAAAGCAGAATTCAGCGGCAAAGCGCAAACAGAACTTGCAAGCGTTCAAGCCCCAAGCGCCGATTGTAACGCCGGACCTAGGATATTTGACCTGAGATGCAATCAGGGATCTTGGTTTTTTGACGAAGTTATTGAGGCTGAATGTTTGCAGCTTGAATCACTTTGGCCCATTTTGCGGTTTCGCTGGCAATGAACTGAGCGAAGGCCTCGGGTGAGCCGCCTGCAGGTTGGCTGCCGGAGTCCGTAATCTGCTTGAGCACTTCAGGGTCGAGCAGGATTTCGTTGAGGGCGGCATTAAACTTGCGGATGATAGCTGGGGGTGTGCCGCCCGGAGCGATCACTCCCTGCCAATTGTAAGACTCAAAGTCAGCTACACCGAGCTCGGCCATGGTGGGCACGTCGGGCAGTAGGGCGAGCCTTTTGGTTGAGGTCACCGCGAGTGGCCGGATCTTGTTGCCCTTGATTGCCGGAAGCGCGGCATAACCCATTTCAAACATCATGCTCAAGTGGCCTGCCATGAGGTCTGTCGAAGCGGGCGCGCCGCCTTTGTAAGGGACATGCACGATATCAATCTTGGCGATTTCGCGAAACATTTCACCCGACAGATGGTGGGCACCCCCAATGCCGGAGGAGCCAAAGGTGAGCTTGCCGGGCTCTTTCTTAGCCAGCGCGACGAGCTCGGGTAAGCTTTTGACGGGCATGCTGTTGGCTACGCTGAGCACCAAAGGACTGTTTTCAATCAGGATGATAGGCGCAATCTCTTTGGTGGGGTTGTAAGGCAGCATGGTCATCAAGCTTGGGTTGACGGCTAGCGGCGCTAAATTACCTGAACCAATCGTGTAGCCATCGGGCAGCGCTTTGGCAATATAGGCGGTACCAATCACGCCACCTGCCCCGGTTTTATTTTCGACCACAACTGGTTGGCCTAGCTTATCCGACAGCTTGCGCGCGAGTAATCGCATGCGCGTGTCGGCAAAGCCCCCTGCTGCATACGTCACCACCAACGTGATGTTTTTGTTCGGCCAGGGCTTGGCGCCTTCTGGGGCTGTCTGGGCTCCGACGGGGGTAGTCAAACAGAGCGCCAACAGGCTCAGGGCAAGTGCTTGCAAGCGTTTAGCAGGGTGAGTCATAGGGAGTCTCGGGTGAACATGGGTTAACGGGGCAATTCGCTGACGCCCATCAAAAACTCATCAACTGCGCGCGCGCACTGACGGCCTTCACGAATTGCCCAAACGACCAGTGATTGACCTCGCCGCATGTCTCCGGCAGCAAAGACGTTTGCAAGACTCGTGCGATAGTCGTCGGTGTTGGCGCGCACGTTGCCGCGCGCGTCTTGCTCGACGCCAAAGGCAGTTAAGACATTGCTTACAGGCGCAACAAAACCCATGGCAAGCAAGACGAGATCGGCTTTGATGTCAAATTCTGAGCCTTTTACCTCTTGCATTTTTAGCTGTCCCGAGGCTTCGTCTTTGATCCACTCTACGCGTGCAACGACGAGTTTCTCGACTTTACCGCCTTTGCCTGCCAGCGATTTACTGGTGATTGCCCAGTCGCGTTCTGCTCCCTCTTCGTGCGAAGAAGAGGTGCGCAATTTAGCGGGCCAGTAGGGCCACGTCATCGCTTTGTTTTCGGTCTCGGGTGGGCGCGGCATGAGTTCAATCTGCGTGACGGATTTGGCGCCGTGTCGGTTACTGGTACCCACGCAATCCGAGCCGGTATCGCCTCCGCCAATGACGATGACGTGTTTGTCTTTTGCGAGTACCTGAGCGCTGAGCGTGTCGCCTGCAACGACCTTATTTTGTGGACGTAAAAAATCCATCGCATACATCACACCCTTGAGTTCGCGCCCAGCAATCGGCAGGTCGCGCGGAGTTTCACAGCCACCAGTCAGGACGATGGCGTCAAACTCTTTTTGTAATGCCTCGGGAGTCAGGACGGTTAATTTTTGTTCAGGGGCGTCTGCAGCGCTGCCAATGTAATGCGAAGTTTTGAAGCTCACACCCTCGGCTTGCATTTGAGCGATGCGCTGATCAATCAGTGTTTTTTCGAGTTTGAAGTCGGGGATGCCATAGCGCAGCAAGCCGCCGATGCGATCGTTCTTTTCAAAGACAGTGACGCTGTGACCCGTACGTGCTAATTGTTGCGCGCAGGCCAGACCTGCGGGGCCTGAGCCAATCACGGCGACGGTTTTACCGGTCTGGTGGGCAGGAAGTTGAGGTACGACCCAGCCTTCGGCCCAGCCCTTATCGATGATCGCGTGCTCGATCGACTTGATGCCGACGGCCTCATCGTTGATGTTGAGCGTGCAGGCGGATTCACACGGCGCGGGGCAGATCCGACCCGTAAATTCAGGAAAATTATTGGTAGAGTGCAGCACCTCAAGTGCGCCACGCCAATTTTGGCGGTAGACCAAGTCGTTCCAGTCGGGGATGATGTTGTTAACTGGGCAGCTGTTGTTGCAGAACGGAATTCCGCAATCCATGCAGCGCGCCGCTTGTTTGCCTGCCTGCTCGTCTGACAGGTGCAAGACAAATTCGCGCCAGTGTTTCAGGCGACTTGCAGGAGCCTCTGAAGCCTCTTGCAGCCGATCGACCTCTAAAAAGCCAGTGATTTTTCCCATGATGTTTCCTTAAGCTGCCTTAGGTTGGGGATTCGCGGCACGCCACATCTCGCCGAGCGCGCGCTTGTAATCCACAGGCATAATTTTGATGAACTTACCGCGGGCGGTTTCCCAATTGCTGACCAGATCGCGTGCGTCGAAACTGCCGGTGTAACGAAAGTGGTTTTCAACTAAACGCTTAAGAATGACCTCGTCGGTCTCGCGCGTCTGTGCGCCGCTCAAACTGTGCCAGACGTCGATACCTTGCGATTTTTCTTGCTCGGCCGACGAAAGAACCGGTTCGATGGCGACCATCGTCAGGTTGCAGCGTTCGGCGAACGTACGTTCGGGATCCCAGACGTAGGCGACCCCGCCTGACATACCCGCCGCGAAGTTCCGTCCGGTTGTGCCAAGCACGACAACCGTGCCGCCCGTCATATATTCGCAACCGTGATCGCCGGTGCCCTCAACGACGGCAGCCGCCCCCGAGTTGCGTACCGCAAAGCGTTCGCCGGCGACGCCATTGAAGTAGGCCTCGCCTCCGGTTGCGCCGTACAGCACGGTGTTGCCCACAATGATGTGTTCGGTGCCTAGCCCGCGAAAATCGTTTGGCGAACGCACGATAATGCGGCCACCCGATAACCCCTTGCCGACATAATCGTTGCCTTCGCCAACTAAATCGAGCGTCACGCCGCGCGCTAAAAACGCGCCAAAGCTTTGACCCGCAGTGCCGTTGCACTGGATGTGGATCGTGTCGTCAGGCAGGCCCTCGTTGCCGTATTTAGTGGCGATGCGCCCCGATAGCATCGTACCAATCGTACGGTTTCGATTGCGCACGGGCACGATAAACGAGACTTTTTCGCCGCGCTCGAGTGCCGTACGGCTGCGTTCAATGAGTTCGTGATCAAGCGCTGTTTCGAGCCCGTGATCTTGCGTTTCAACGTGACGGCGTGGGCTGTCATTGGTGGGTTGATAAAACACGCGGCTGAAGTCCAGGCCGTGGGCTTTCCAGTGTTCGATACCCGAGCGGGTATCAAGCAGATCGACGCGCCCGATAAGCTCGTCAAAGGTGCGAATACCGAGTTGAGCCATGATCTCGCGAACTTCTTCGGCGACAAAGAAAAAGTAGTTCACGACATGTTCTGGCTTGCCCTGAAACTTTTGACGCAAGACGGGATCTTGCGTCGCCACGCCAACCGGGCAGGTGTTGAGGTGACACTTGCGCATCATGATGCAGCCTTCAACGACCAGCGGGGCGGTTGCGAAGCCAAATTCATCGGCACCGAGCAGTGCGCCGATCGCAACATCGCGACCCGTTTTCATTTGGCCGTCGGCTTGTACGCGGATGCGGCTACGTAGTTTGTTGAGCATCAGGGTTTGCTGGGTTTCAGCCAGACCAAGCTCCCAGGGCGTCCCTGCGTGTTTGATGGAAGAGACCGGCGAGGCGCCTGTGCCGCCATCGTGGCCAGAGATCGTGACGTGATCAGCTTTGGCCTTGGCAACGCCCGCGGCGACGGTCCCTACGCCGACTTCTGAGACGAGCTTGACTGAGATTGAGGCGCGCGCATTGACGTTTTTAAGATCGTGAATGAGTTGCGCCAGATCTTCGATTGAATAAATGTCGTGATGAGGTGGGGGCGAGATTAAGCCCACGCCTGGCACTGAACAACGCAGCTTGGCAATGTATTCAGAGACCTTGTGACCAGGTAACTGACCACCTTCGCCAGGCTTGGCACCTTGCGCCATTTTGATTTGAATCTGATCTGCGCTCGAGAGGTATTCGGCGCTGACACCGAACCGCCCCGAGGCAACCTGTTTGATCTTAGAGCGCATCGAGTCGCCCGCTTGCAGCGGCACGTCGGCGGCAATGCGATCGGCCCCAAGCTCAGAAGCGAGCGTAGCGCCCGCCAGAATGCCACTATTGCCGGTACGCAGCTCGTTGCGATAGCGCAGTTCGTCTTCACCGCCTTCACCCGTGTTGGATTTTCCGCCAATACGGTTCATGGCAACAGCCAAAACTGAATGCGCCTCGGTTGAAATCGAGCCAAGCGACATGGCGCCCGTGGCAAACCGCTTGACGATGTCTTTGGCGGGTTCAACCTCGTCTAGCGCAACCGCGCGTGCGGGATCGACTTTAAATTCAAACAACCCACGCAGCGTCATGTGGCGCTTGCTTTGATCGTTGATCAATTGCGCGTACTCTTTATAAGTCCGGTAATTGTTTGCCCGCGTGGCATGCTGCAACTTGGCGATCGAGTCAGGTGTCCACATGTGCTCTTCGCCGCGCACGCGATAAGCATATTCGCCCCCTGCGTCAAGCGCGTGGGCTAGTACCGGGTCGCTACTAAAGGCCGCACGGTGGGTGCGCAAGGCTTCTTCAGCGACCTCGAAAATACCAATCCCTTCGATCGTGCTTGCAGTGCCTGAAAAGTATTTATTGACTAGAGCGGTGCGCAAACCCACTGCCTCAAAAATCTGTGCGCCACAGTACGACATATAAGTCGAGATGCCCATCTTGGACATGACTTTGTTCAGCCCCTTGCCAATTGCCTTGACATAGTTTTTTTCTGCCTTGTCGGGGTTGGCTGACATTTGCTTGAGGCTCTCAAGCGCAAGAAATGGGTGAATGGCTTCGGCGCCGTAGCCACCGAGCAAGGCAAAGTGATGCACCTCACGGGCTGAGCCGGTTTCAACAACAAGCCCAGTGTTGGTGCGTAAACCTTCTCGGATTAAATGCTGGTGAATGGCCGAGGTGGCCAGCAAAGCTGGGATGGCGACATGTTCGTGATCGACGCGACGGTCGGTCAGGATTAAGACAGTGAAGCCGGTGTTGACCGCATCGACTGCACGCGCGCAGAGCGCGGCTAGGCGTGCCTCGATGCCTTGTGCGCCCCAAGCTGCGGGATATGTGATGTCGAGTTCAAAGCTGCGGAATTTGTCGCCAGTGACTTCTGCAATCGAGCGTAGTTGCGCCATCTCGGCGACATCTAATACTGGCTGAGTGACCTCAAGGCGCAGCGGCGGGTTGACATTATTGATGTCGAGCAGATTGGGCTTTGGCCCAATGAACGACACAAGTGACATCACCATTTGTTCACGAATCGGGTCGATGGGCGGGTTGGTGACCTGCGCAAACAGTTGCCGAAAGTAGTTGTAAAAAGGCTTTGCGCGGTTTGACAAAATCGCGAGTGGGGCGTCGTTGCCCATTGAGCCAATCAACTCCTCTCCGGTATCGGCCATCACCTCGAGAATGAATTTGTAATCTTCTTGTGTCCAACCAAATGCCTGTTGGCGATCCAGCAAGGTTTCGTTCGGCGTGACGACAGCGGCTTTAAGCGGCGCGGGTAACGACTCAAGCTTGAGTCGCAGGCGATCAATCCATTGCCGGTACGGGCGCGAGTTCGCTAACTGCGACTTGATCTCGGCGTCGTCGATGATTCGGCCTTGCTCAAGGTCAATTAAAAACATCTTGCCAGGTTGCAGACGCCATTTTTTAACGATCCGGTTTTCTGGAATGGGGAGTGTGCCCGCCTCTGAGGCCATGATTACCATGTCATCATCGGTGATCAGATACCGTGCCGGACGCAGCCCGTTGCGATCGAGGGTGGCGCCGACCTGGCGGCCATCGGTAAAGGCAACGGCTGCTGGGCCGTCCCAGGGTTCCATCATTGCGGCGTGGTACTCGTAAAACGCGCGACGGCTCGCGTCCATGTGGGTGTGTTGTTCCCAGGCTTCAGGAATCATCATCATCATGGCGTGAGCGAGCGAATAGCCCGACATGACTAAGAGCTCGAGGCAGTTATCAAAAGTGGCGGTATCTGACTGGCCTTCATAGACGATTGGATAGAGTTTTTGTAGATCATCGCCCAACACGGCAGAGTGCATCATGCCTTCGCGTGCGCGCAACCAGTTGAAGTTGCCCTTGACCGTGTTGATTTCGCCGTTGTGGGCGATCATGCGATAGGGGTGGGCCAGTGGCCACGCCGGAAACGTGTTGGTAGAAAAGCGCTGGTGCACGAGTGCCACGGCGGATACGGTTAGTGGGTCGGCCAGATCGCGATAGTAACGACCCACCTGATCGGCCAGCAACAGACCTTTGTAGACGATGGTACGCACTGAAGCGGAGGGAACAAAATACTCTTGACCATGCACGAGACCCATCGCTTGGATCGCGTGGCTGGCGGTTTTGCGGATGACGTACAGCTTGCGCTCAAGCGCGTCGGGCACCATCACATCGGCGCCGCGACCAATGAAAAGTTGACGGATCACCGGTTCGCAGGCCCGCACCGTTGGAGACATTGGCATGTCTGCATCAACCGGAACATCGCGCCAACCCAAGACCACTTGTTTTTCGGCGCGCACCGCGCGCTCGAGTTCTTGCTCACAGGCCAGACGTGAAGCGATTTCTTTTGGCAAAAACACCATCGCAACACCGTATTCTCCGGGGGCCGGCAGAACAACGCCTTGACGCGCCAGATCTTGGCGAAAAAAGGCATCGGGAATCTGGATCAGGATGCCTGCACCGTCGCCCATGAGTTTGTCGGCACCGACGGCTCCGCGATGATCGAGATTTTCGAGGATTTTGAGGCCTTGTTGAACGATCGAATGGCTCTTTTGCCCTTTAATGTGTGCAACAAAGCCAACACCGCAGGCGTCGTGCTCGTTGGCGGGCGAGTAAAGACCCTGGGCTTTGGGCAGGCCGGCGGGAGCGCTCGCCGCGATTTGTTTTTGGGCGGTGGGCTTAAACGTCAAAGGGTAGGTCGACATGAGGTGCTCCTAAACCACTGCGGGCATGTTGCATTGCGAGGGGCAGACAATACGCCTGAAAACGCAGCGCAGCAAGCGAATTTAATTAGGGTGCGTCCCTAATTTATTGAATGAACTAAAAAACCGTATATTTAATGGGGACGTACCATCGAGCGACTTGCACTCTCAGCCTTCTTTATCAAGCTTTGCCGACTGCCTGCGACAGGGGCTTTTTCGCGCTGCCCACCTCGCGTTTGGGTCTGCCACGCAGGCCCGGTTGCGCCCGCCGCCCTGCCTCGACCGATAGGTCGGCTAAAAACTCTGCCCCACCAAGCCCCCACTGGCCTTTGAGCGCCGCTTCGATTGCCTGATCCTGTGCGAACGTGTTGCCTGTATTGAGGTGCTCTCGGTAACTGGCCTGCCGTCCAAACGGCGTGTTGCCACATTGCCAGTAGTCATGGTGGTGCTGCAGCCAAGATACCCGGGTATCCAAGCCCTCGGCGTGCGCGCGCGCAGAACTCCAGAGCCACTGAGCGGGTTCGCTAACCAAGCCCTCACGCATCGCGGCGCGTTCGAGCCAAATTAAGCTCGGTAGCACCCAATGCTCAGGCTGCGGGATTGCAGAATGATATCGGCCGCTAAATACGCTTCCCGTCTTAAGTTGGGCGGCTAGGCGACGCCCTAAATCCTGAATCAAACGCGGCAGCCCAAGTGCATCAGCTGGGGTGGCGAGCACGAGCAGCACTTGGGGCGAAAGGCACCAGCCATGCACTGCAACCTGATATTGCTGGGCGCTTTGCCCAAGCCAGTTCAGCAAAAGCGGGTAGATTCGCGCTGCTGAGTCGTGATCGCCAAGGCCGGCCGAACTTGCAAAGCGCGCCAGAACCAAGTGCGCGGCCGCTGGAGCATAAAGTCGTGAAAGCCGGGCCATTGCTTGGTAGCCTAAGTGCTGGTGTGCGCCACTAGGGCTTGCGCAGACGATAAAACAGGTTGGGGGCGCTCACGATGTACAGGCTGCCACCCTCATCGGTGGCGATTCCCTCAGGTCGCGGCATCGGCGTCGTGCCCTTTGAGGATAGGGATAACATTCCGCGCCCTTCCCCACTGTCGCCGTCAAGCTGCACAATCATTTGCGACTCTTCGCTCAACAAAAAAACTCGCCCCGTCGCCGGGTCAACCTCAACCGAGGACAAGTCTGTCGCAAAGGGTACCTCTTCGAGCCAGCGGCTCACGTTTTCAATTCTGAGTCCGCGCGAGTCCGGCGCCTGCAGGTAATTCAGTCCACTGACACGGTAGAGTGCCCTAGGGCTGTGCTCTTTAGCAATGTAAAGCCGGTCTCGCTTGAGGTCGTAGCCAAGCCCCTGAAAACCATAATTACGGTCTTCAGACTCGCCGAACCTCAGCACGAGGGAAAACGCCCGTGTGGTGTCGATGGTTTGGGGGGTGGCCGGGATCTCGACCAAGACAACGCGGTTGCGCCTGCCATTGACGAGGGCCACCCGATTGCCGCCGATCCAGGCGATTCCGTCTACGTCAGACATTCCCTTAAGCGGATAAGAGGCCAGCAGTTGCCCGTCAAGCGACAACGCAAAAAGGGTCGTGGGTTTATTTGAAACAGCCCAGAGTCGCTTTTGAAGTGCGTCAAAGGTTAGGCCAGACAGATTACCTTCGATGCCTTCGATGACTTTAGGGCGGTCAGGCGTGGCGTACCCCGTCAGGGTGTTGCCCCCGCTACTGGCAACCTTTTTTTCGAATTCGGCTTGTTTGGCGGCCAACCCAGACACCCAGCGGTAAGCCACCTGCTCGGCGTGATAAAAGCGCACGCCAATGTACGTTGTCCAGCCAACGGCTATGACAAGAAGACATGCCAATAAAATTTTTGATAAAAACCTGACTAAATCGGCCATATCCGAACCCAAAATGAATCGGCAAACTTCACACCCGCTAGTCGCCGACCGCAGCCCCTTGAGATTAACACTCTGAGAACCGCTGCGGAACTTTCTGCCTAAAAACCCGTCACATTGGCACTCGGGACGCGAGAGTGCTAACATACCACTCCGGATTCGCCTCGACCTTTAGAGCGATCAAACAATGACAATTTCGGCTGCCTTGATCTTAAAACCCTCACAACTAGCGATGGCCATTTCGAACCCCGGGTCACTCGGGACAATCGACGCCTATATCTCGACCGTCAACCGCTTGCCGGTGCTTTCTCCAGAGCAAGAGCTCACGCTTGCCCGGAGACTGCGCGACCATGAGGATATTGCCGCCGCCCGCGAACTCGTGTTGTCGCACTTGCGTTTGGTTGTGTCTGTTGCCAGGCAGTATCTGGGTTATGGTCTTCCCCACGCTGACCTCATCCAAGAGGGTAACGTCGGCCTAATGAAGGCGGTCAAGCGCTTTGATCCAGAGCGAGGCGTGCGACTCGTCTCTTTTGCGGTGCACTGGATTAAAGCCGAAATTCATGAATATGTGGTGCGCAACTGGCGCATGGTCAAAGTCGCCACCACCAAGGCGCAGCGCAAACTATTTTTTAATCTGCGCAGCATGCGTCCTGACGGTCAGACGCTTAATACGGAACAGGTCGCCGCGATTGCCGCGACCCTAAAAGTGAATCCAGAAGACGTGCGCGAGATGGAAGTCCGCATGTCAGGACGCGAAATTTCACTTGAGAACCAAGACGACGATGACGAGTCGTACGCGCCGATCGCCTACCTGTCAGACGAGGGTCGCTCAGATCCCACGCAGGTACTAGAGCGTCATGCCCTTGATGCGTTGCAAGGCACGGGTCTGACGCAGGCGCTTGAAACGCTTGACGAGCGCTCGCGTCGAATCGTTGAGTCGCGTTGGCTGCAAGACGATGGTGGTGCGACCCTGCACGAGTTAGCCGCCGAATTTGGTGTGTCGGCAGAGCGTATCCGTCAGATTGAAGTTGCAGCTATGAAAAAAATGCGCGCGCAACTGAGCGCTTAAAGGTTGCTCACCAACAGACAGTGTGACTGAAATTTGAACTAGGCTTGTCACTCCTCAAAGCGGTGCCCGTGCCGCTGCTTTTGCTAAAAGATCCTCTACTAGGACGATCGAGGCCTCAAGGGTGAAGGCACCTTCTTTCAGCATGTTGAAGATAATTTGCGGCTCAAACAACTGGATATCCATGACCTCGCCATCGCGATTCTTGGGCGTCACCCCCTCAGGCAGAATGCATTCACAGGTCAGCACGTCTTCAGACTGAAAACCTTCAGGCACCTGCTTGTGCATGCGAGCAATGGTTCTGAGAGGCGTGCGTTGGGCAATTTGCTGCGGCTCAAGTCCGGCCTCCTCTTCAGTTTCACGCACCAGCGCACTGTCGGCGGTTTCTCGGCAAGACACGAGGCCTCCAACCAGGGTGTCCCACATGCCCGGGTCGGTCGCCTTTGACAAGGCGCGCCGCGCGACCCAGAGCTTGCCATCAGCAGACCAGCCGTTTAAGTGGACCGCTAAAGTCAGAAGCCCCAAAGGACGCACCACGCCGCGCTCGATGACGCCCAAGCTTGTTTGGGAGGCGGGCAGCGTCTGGGCGCTCGCGTTTGCGACCCAAACGTCCAATAATTCGTTCCGCCAGCCTGGCGCGCAACCTGCCGCTCTTAAGGTGAGCGACACTCGGGCAAGTAGGTCATTTAAGTTGGGTTCAGAGGTGCTTAGGCGGCCAATATGCGCCTCGGTAGGCGAAAGTTCAACGCCGCCCAAACCTGCCAGCGCCTGCGCTGCCTTCAAAAACAACCAGCCACAGCGTTGCCCAGCAATCAGTAGCGGAACCGAGTCTTGTTGGGGCGGCTGCCTGGCGCGACCAAGCAGGTCGTCTTGCAGCGCCTGCAGGCTGGGGAGATCTAAAGATAGTCTTGTGGAACGCATAGAGTCACTAAGGATATGGGCCAGACTCAGATTGTAGGGCAGCAAGAGATCCTCGGCCACGCTATAATCTTCATTGTTTTACCGTAGACTTAGGACTAAAGGCAATTTGCGCTGGTCAAGGGTATTCCCGTATCCATCCTAGCGCCCCAACAATTTTGCGCTCCCAAAGGCGGGTGTCCCTTAGACCAAAGTGGTCATCGGCCCTGCTTTTAAGCGCGACGCATTCGAGGTTTAGCATGAAGAAGGTCAGAGGTTTACTGGGCGCCTGTGCCATGCTGTTTTGTGGTGTGGTGGTAGCACAAGTTAAAGATATGCCGGGCGGGCCCCGCGTGAATCAGCTCAATTTGCCCGACGGCGTGACCCAGATTGCAAGAGATATCGCGTGGTTGCACTGGTTTATGCTGATCGTTTGCATGGTAATTTTTGTTGCTGTGTTTGGCGTCATGTTCTACTCAATGTGGGCCCATCGTAAGTCGCGCGGTGCCAAGGCGGCTACGTTTCACGAACACCTGGGCGTCGAAGTTGCCTGGACCGTCATCCCTTTCGTCATCGTGATCGCCATGGCTTTGCCAGCGACTCGTACCGTTGTGGCAATGAAAGACACTAGCGGCGCAGATATCACGGTGAAAGTGACGGGCTATCAGTGGAAATGGGGCTACGAGTACATTGACGGTCCTGCCGCAGGGGTTAAGTTTCTGTCCAACCTTGCCACACCACGCGCTCAAATCGAAGGCAGAGAGCCTCGCGGGCCGTTGTATCTGATGGAAGTCGACAATCCCTTGGTCGTGCCGGTCAACAAAAAAATCCGTATCGCCGTCACGGGCGGCGATGTGATCCACTCTTGGATGGTGCCCGAACTGGCCGTCAAGCAAGATGCAATTCCGGGCTTTGTCAGAAGCGTTTGGTTCCGCGCCGAGAAAACCGGCGAGTATCGCGGTCAATGTACCGAGCTGTGCGGTAAAGACCATGCATTCATGCCAATCGTCGTAAAGGTAGTGTCCGAGCAAGAGTACGCCACTTGGTCGCAAGCACAAGTCACGCTGCTTGCCGCTGCGGCTGACGATCCGAACAAAGAATGGGCTGCAACCGACTTAATCTCTCGCGGCGAGAAGGTATACGCGGCGAATTGTGTCGCTTGCCATCAAGGAAGCGGCAAGGGCGTCGTCGGGGCCTTTCCTGCGCTAGACGGCAGCAAGATCGTGTTGGGTCCAAAAGCAGAGCACATTGATATTTTACTGAAGGGTAAGCAAGGAACCGCCATGGCAGCTTTTGGCGGGCAACTCAACGATGTTGAAATCGCGGCAGTCATTACGTATTCGCGTGCCACCTGGAGTAATGCCGGAAAAGGGCAAGACCCTGTGGTTTCACCAGCGGATGTGAAAGCCAAGCGATAAGCTTGCGCTCTCAGCAATTGCACGCGTATTCACGCAGCGCTCAGGCAAGAATGATTAGTGGTTAAGTTAGTTCGTAGTGAAGTCGGTTGGATAAGTTAGGTTTCGATACATTTTGTTCAGATACGCCAGCTCTCACACTATCCGTGTGGGCGCGGCACCAGCAGGATAGGATTCAATTATGAGCAGCGTTACAGCAGACCACGTTTCAGGACACGGCCAAGCACACGATGGCCATGCACATGATGATCACGCCCACATGCCTCACGGCTGGCGGCGTTGGTTGTTTGCAACCAATCACAAAGATATCGGTACGATGTACATGATTTTTTCTTTTGCGATGTTGCTAGAGGGTGGCACGCTTGCGCTGTTGTTGCGTACCGAGCTGTTTCAGCCAGGTCTGCAGTTCTTTCGCCCCGAACTGTTTAATCAGTTCACCACGATGCACGGTTTGATCATGGTGTTTGGTGCCATCATGCCGGCGTTTGTCGGGTTTGCAAACTGGATGGTCCCCCTCCAGATTGGCGCGGCCGATATGGCGTTTGCTCGCATGAACAACTTTAGTTTCTGGCTGTTGCCCGTTGCGGGTGCTTTGCTGACGGCGTCTTTCTTTGTTCCTGGCGGCGCGACTGCTGCCGGCTGGACGCTTTACGCGCCGCTGACCCTGCAAATGGGTCCCGGGATGGACATGGCAATTTTTGCGATGCATTTGATGGGTGCGTCGTCCATCATGGGCTCGATCAATATCGTTGTTACCATCCTGAACATGCGCGCACCTGGCATGACCTTGATGAAAATGCCTCTGTTCTGTTGGACATGGCTCATCACCGCGTATTTGCTAATCGCAGTGATGCCAGTGTTAGCTGCAGCGATCACCATGGTGTTAACCGATCGCCACTTTGGGACTGGGTTCTTTAATGCAGCCGTAGGCGGCGATCCCGTTCTGTATCAGCATATCTTTTGGTTCTTTGGCCACCCCGAGGTCTACATCATGATCTTGCCGGCCTTTGGGATCGTGTCCGCTATTATTCCTGCCTTTGCCCGTAAACCACTGTTTGGTTACGCCTCGATGGTGTATGCGACGGCCTCAATTGCGATCTTATCGTTTATCGTGTGGGCACACCACATGTTTGCAACGGGTATGCCTGTCACCGGCCAGTTGTATTTTATGTACGCCACCATGTTGATTGCGATTCCAACCGGCGTCAAAATTTTCAACTGGGTCGCTACGATGTGGAAGGGGTCGATGACGTTCGAGACCCCGATGTTGTTCGCAGTGGGCTTCATCTTTGTGTTTACGATTGGTGGCTTTACCGGTTTGATTCTGTCGATGGCACCAATTGATATTCAGGTGCACGACACCTACTATGTGGTGGCACACTTTCACTACGTTTTAGTCGCGGGCTCGTTGTTTGGTCTGTTTGCCGGCACGTATTACTGGTTGCCTAAGTGGTGCGGCTACATGTACGACGAAAAACTTGGCAAGATTCATTTTTGGTCAAGTATGATTTCGTTTAATGTGACCTTTTTCCCAATGCACTTTATGGGCTTAGCCGGGATGCCACGCCGGTATGCTGATTACGCTGCTCAATTTACCGATTTTCATCAAGTCGCGACCATTGGAGCGTTCTGGTTCGGGTTCTCGCAATTGCTGTTCCTTTACATCATTCTGAAAGCCTATGCGGGTAAGGGTGCTCCGGCTGCAGCTAAGCCTTGGGAGGGTGCGGAAGGACTCGAGTGGACAATACCTTCGCCCGCGCCCTTCCATACCTTTGAAACACCACCAGTTGTTAAATAGGTAAAAAATGTTAACTACTGAACAGCGTCGAAAAAACCGACGCGCTGGGTTGTTTTTTACGGTAATTGTTTTAGGTTTGTTTGCCTACACCGTAGGCAGACAAGTTTATTTGCATTACTTTTCTTAAAGCAAGACAGCTTGCATGAGCGATGACTTAAAAGAATCTGCCCAACGCGAGCTGAGTTTTTTTCAAACGCTTAAGGCGGTGCTTTGGGCAGCGTTTGGCGTTAGAAAAAACTCTGGCTATCAAGAAGATATTGCACGAATCAATCCGGTTCATCTGATTATTGCTGGTGTGTTGTTGGCAGTTGTTTTTGTCGTGAGCTTAGTGAAGCTGGCTAATTGGGCGATCGCCTTGTTAACCTAGCAATAACATTTATATTTTGTTAGTTTGGAGAACACAATGAGTGCACCCCACTCCGCCCAAGGAAACGTAGCGCCTTATTACTACGTTCCCGCCGACTCGGCTCACCCCGTACGCGCCAGTATTGCGCTCATGATTGTGATGTTCGGCGCCTCGGCCTGGATCAACGGAGTCGACGTTGCCAAGTGGGCAGTGTTTGCAGGCTTGCTCGGCTTAATGGTCGTGTTGTATTACTGGTTTGGCGACGCCATCCAAGAATCAGAAGCTGGAATGAACAGCAAGCGCATCGATATGTCTTATCGCTGGAGCATGAGCTGGTTTATCTTTTCTGAAGTTATGTTTTTTGCTGCGTTTTTTGGTGCGCTTTGGTACACACGCACCATTTCGCTGCCTTGGTTGGGCGACCTAGACCACAAGCTTTTATTGTGGCCAGACTTTAATGCAGTTTGGCCAAACCTTGGCCCAGCAGGAGTGGTAGAGCCCTTTCAAACAATGGGCCCTTTTTGGCTACCGACAATTAACACGGCTTTGCTGCTGAGCTCTGGCGTGACGCTGACGATTTCTCACCACGCCTTGATTGCAGACCATCGCGGCAAGGCAAAGTTTTGGTTGTTTGCGACCATCCTTTTAGGCTTCATTTTCGTCGCCTGCCAAGGCTTTGAGTATTACCATGCCTACACTGACTTGAATCTTAAATTCGATTCAGGTGCTTATGGGTCATTATTCTATATGTTGACCGGATTTCACGGTTTTCATGTGCTGCTTGGCGCAACGATGCTGACAGTGATTTTGATTCGTATGATGAAAGGTCACTTCAGAGCCGATAACCACTTTGGCTTTGAGGGCGCTGCCTGGTATTGGCATTTTGTTGATGTGGTCTGGTTGGGTTTGTATCTGTTCGTTTACTGGTTTTAGGGCAAGCGCACTGGGTCTTGCAAAGATAAAAAAAGCCGGCGATGCCGGCTTTTTTATCTTCGCTTCCACACAGCCCACCGTTAGCCCTTAAAACCAGTCGTTTCAATCCAGCCCATCCAGTAAGAGAACAACAGCAGCAAAAACAGTACGACCGACAGACCGATTCGAAACGTTAGCGCATTGACCATTTTGCTTGAGGCGCCTTTATCACGCATCAAATAAAACAATGCTGACGCTAAGCTGCCCAAAATGCCTATAAAGGCAATAATTACTAGAATGCGCACGACAAACTCCGCCAAAAACAGGAATTATCGCAGACATGCCGTCAGTGACTCGACATACACGCACAGCCCTTGCCCTGGCGCTGCTTATGCTAGTTGGAGGCACCTGTGTCTCTTTAGGCTTTTGGCAACTCGACCGCGCCACAGAACGCCGAACCATTGCCGCAACCATTGAGCAAGGCCGCAGTGCCTCAGCGATTGAGTTAAACAGCGCGATCCATGGCGCGTACAATTTTAAAAATTGGACGCCGGCTACCGTTCAGGGACGCTGGCGAAGCGACCTGAGCCTGCTGCTTGATAACCGAAACTTGAACGGTCGCCCCGGTTTGTGGCTGGCAACGCCTCTTGTGATGGAAGACGGTCGAGCAGTGTTGGTTTTAAGAGGCTGGTTTACGCGACCGCTGGGCGAAAATAAAGCCCCAATTGTGCCAACGCCTGACTCGGATCAGAAGCTGAGCGGCGAGCTCGCCGAGCACGTTCCTAGATTGTTTGAGTTATGGTCTTCAGCAAAGCCCGCAAACGAGACGCTTGCCTTCGCTGAACCCGCTGGGTTTGTGGCGCGCTCCGACGCGATTGATACCAATTTGTTGCCCAGACGGCAGAACCTCGCAGTTGCCGAGCTGTCAAAAGTGAGTGGATTAAATTTTTTCCCTGTAGTGTTGTTGCAGACAAGTCCCGCAAATGATGGTCTGATAAGAACCTGGCCGCAGCCGTCTGTTGATGCCGACAAAAATACCGGTTACGCCATGCAGTGGTTTGGTTTTGCAGCGATTTGTTTAATCGCGCTGGTGGTTGTGATCTGGCGTACCAGGCGCAGCCGATTGCCCCGATTTTTTTGACGGAAGAACATGACTGAGTTGACCCCACCGCGCACGCGCTCACGCACGCCACTTGTGCTGATTATCTTGCTTAGTCTGGCCCCTGTGCTGGCGGCGGTTTTGGTTTATTTCAACCCCCAGTGGCGACCCGACGGTAGCGTGGCCTACGGCAAGTTAATCGAGCCACAACGTCCGATACCCGCCCGCGCAGCGCTCGAGGCGACGACGCTTGACGGTCAGCCGTTTGATGTTGAAACGTTAAAGGGAAAGTGGTTGCTGGTTGCGGCTGATGGCGGTGACTGCCAGGACGCCTGCGCACGTAAATTATTTATCTTACGCAATTCGCACGCAAGCCAAGGCAAAAACGTTGAGCGTTTGGCGCGCGTTTGGTTTATTACCGATGACGCGCCGGTGCCCGCAAAAGTGCTTGAAGCCTACAAAGGCACCGTGATGTTGCGCATTAAGCCCGAGCAGCTCAAGGCGTTTTTAATGACAGAAACTGCGGTCCCCACTTTGGCCACCGCGGCAAGCGCTTTGGCTGAGCCGATGTGGATTATTGATCCTCACGCCAATTTGATTTTGCAATATCCTGCCAATGCCGAGCCTGAAAAAGTGCGTGGAGATATCAGCAAGCTTGTGCGTAACTCGAGGATAGGCTGATGAGCGTAACCGCCCAGAACACCGCGAGCACATCAGCCCATCAAACTGGCGCGGGTGAGCTAGGTACAGGTGAACGAAACGCGGGTGCCCAAACACGCCGTCGCTACCGAAAGATATTGTTTCTGACCTGGTTTCTCACGCTTGATCTCATTATGTTCGGAGCCTTTGTGCGCTTAACCGACTCTGGGTTGGGCTGCCCCGACTGGCCCGGCTGTTATGGCAACGTGACGCCGCTAGGTGCGATGCAAGCGATCCGAGAAGCTGCGCAAATTATGCCAGACGGGCCCGTGACGGTACCAAAAGCTTGGATTGAGATGATTCATCGCTATGTGGGTGGCTTTCTTGGTCTGTTGATTATTTCTATTTGTTGGATGGCTTGGCGTCATCGGACAAAGTTGGGGCATTCGCCGGCGCTCGCATTCGTGGCTTTGCTCGCCGTGTGTATACAGGGCGCTTTTGGGGCTTGGACTGTGACGCAAAAGTTGATGCCGGCGATCGTGACCGTCCATTTGCTGGGTGGCTTAAGCTTGCTTGCACTGATGACTTGGCTCGCGGCTCGCGAAAGGCCCCACCTCCCTGTGTCTGGGCACAGTGCACGAGACTTTAAGTGGGCGGCCCTCGGGCTCGGCTTATTGTTTGTGCAAATTGCGCTCGGTGGCTGGGTCAGCACGAACTACGCTGCGCTCGCTTGTATGGATTTTCCGACCTGCCAAGGCAGCTGGTGGCCGCAAATGGATGCGGCAAGCGGGTTTGCGGTCGTGCGGGGCTTGGGAGAAATGCCAAACGGCGAAATGATTTCACAGCCCGCGTTGACCGCGATTCATTGGGTGCACAGAAACACAGCCTGGCTAGTGTTCGCGTTTTGGGGGTGGCTGGGCTGGCGTCTGCGCGCCGAGGCAGGGCTGCGCGGTCCGGCCACACTGGTGCTGTGCCTGCTGGTCGCGCAGCTGGTGACGGGTCTCACGACTATCTTTTTTCAGTGGCCTTTAGTGATCGCAGTGTTGCATAACGGCGGCGCGGCAGGGCTCGTGTTGGCGGTGGTGACTCTGTTGACCAGACTGGCCAAGCCGCGTGTACAAGGCTTGTCGGTACAATCGGGGTCGCTTCAATAAAAACTGTGAACATGATCAGCACGACCGCCGCTACCCCAGGCCTTCTGCGCCAGTATCTTGTGTTGACCAAGCCTCGCGTCACACAGCTAGCCGTATTTTGCGCAGTGATCGGCATGTATCTGGCAACGCCAGAGCTACCCGACCTTAGGCTCGTGCTAGCCGCGACGGTTGGCATCTGGCTGCTCGCCGCGGCAGCGTTTGCAATGAACTGTCTGATCGAACAGCAAGTCGATGCGCGTATGCAGCGAACGGCGCAACGCGCGACTGCGACGGGTTCGATCTCTACGGCGCAGGTGTTAGGTTTCTCGGGCGTGCTGGGAGCAACTGGCATGGTCGTGTTGTATCAATGGGTCAACCCGCTGACCATGTGGCTCACCTTTGCGACCTTTGTTGGCTATGCCGTGATTTACACAATCATTCTGAAACCCAGAACTCCGCAAAATATTGTGATTGGCGGCCTGTCTGGCGCAATGCCTCCGGCACTGGGCTGGGCGGCGGTGGCTGATGCGGTGCCAGGCGAAGCCTGGTTGTTGGTGTTAATTATTTTTATCTGGACGCCCCCGCATTTTTGGGCACTGGCGTTATATCGCACTAAAGATTATGCAAACTCTGGTTTGCCAATGTTGCCAATCACACACGGCGAGAAATTCACCCGACTGCATATTCTGCTTTACAGCATTGCCTTGCTGGCCACGACGCTTTTACCCTATATCGTGGGTATGAGCGGGCTGTTGTATTTGGGGACAGCGGTGGCGCTTGGGTTAATTTTTGTTGGCTTTGCTTTTAAGCTTTACCGCGTCTATAGCGACGAGTTAGCACGTAAGCTTTTTAGATTTTCAATTTTGTATTTATCGCTTCTGTTTGCGGCCTTGCTCGCAGATCATTGGCTGTTGATGGTGCCCTAATGAGACGCTACGGTCTGCGGCATGCTGTAGTTGCTCTGCTGTTTAGTGCGTGTGTGCTGGGCTTAACCGCCTGTAACGATGCTGCACCAGGCTTTAAAGGCAGTGACATCACGGGTACGCACTTAGGAAAAGAGTTGGCCTTAACCGGCACTGATGGCCGTCCGCATACGCTTGAAACTCTTAAAGGCAAAGTGACTTTAGTGCTCTTTGGGTTTACGCAGTGCCCCGATATTTGCCCAAGTTCGCTCGCTGAACTCACCCAAGTCATGAAACTGTTGGGCTCGCAAGCCACAAAGGTGCAGGTTGTGTTGGTAACGGTCGACCCAGAGCGTGATACGCAAGAGGTTTTACGTGCGTATGTCTCAGGCTTTGACTCGCAGTTTTTGGGGCTCACTGGCACGCCCGACCAGATCAAAAAAGCCGCAAGCTCGTTTAAGATTTATTACGCAAAAAACGCCGGGGTGCAAGGAAACTACTCAGTGGATCACAGCGCGTCGTTCTTTCTGCTCGACGCGCAAGGCGAGTCACGGGTGCTTTTAGCGAACAACATTGGTGCAGCGGCGATTGCGCATGATATTCAACGTTTGTTGCGTTGAAGTTTGTGTGCTGCTAGCCGCGCTGAGCCAAGGTTTCGCGCCAGGCGACGAGTGCGCCCTGCGCCCGCTCTGAGAGTTCGGCAACCGTGAGTTCTTTGCGCCGTTCGATAATCATCAGCGCGTAGGGCGTCGCCAAGCTTGAGGCCTCGGGGCACAGGCGCAGTTCTTCACCCACCGAGGGGCTGCGTTGGCGCCAGAAATTGATGGCGGCTTCAAGTTCAGTTAACGTCAGTATTTTTGGCATAACGTATTGTCACAGAATATTTAGACTTTAAGCGCCGGACAAACACTTTCAAGAAGGATTTTTGCTTGTCAGGCTCACTGCAGATGCGAGTAATATCTAACCATCACGCTTAACAACAAGGCTCTATATGAGTGCGACGCCCCCTAATCCTTTTGTTTTACCCGGGTTTGGCCAAAGTGGCGCCAGCGCCGCGAACCCGCTGTTGGCAAGCCTCGAAATGATGCGTCAGGCCTTTGCCGGGTTGGCTGGACCCGCCGGGATGAACAGTGGGCTCACCCCTTCGCTAAATCCCGAAGAGCTCGAGCGTAAGATTGCTGAACTGAAGTCAGTCGAAAACTGGCTCAAACTAAACTTGTCAATGCTAAGCAGCACGATCCAGGGTCTCGAGGTCCAAGCCGCCACAATCGCAACGCTCAAGTCATTTATGGCAGCTAGTTCTGCTGGGCTGGGCTCCAAAACAGACCAGGGAGCTGCGACAGTGTCGCCCACTCGGTCAGCCGGCTGGCCCATGAATCAGGCACCAGCAAGCACTGCGGCACCAGCAAACACACCCACGCCTGAGCCTCAAGCGGCGCAGCCAGCCTCGCGAGATGGTCAGGCCAGCGCGTCCAGCTCAGCAAGTGCGAATTCAGCGGGTGTAAACGGCGTTGCGCCGCCCGCTGCCGCTCAGGCGTGGTGGGATATGTTGCAACAGCAGTTTGGACAGGTGGCTGCGGCGACTGCGTCGAGCCTGGCTTCAAAAGCGCCAACGGCTGTCAGTGCCAAGCCACCAGCTGCAGCAAAAGTGACTAAAAAAACCAGTAAAAAAGTGGTCACAAAAAAACCATTTTGAACAACAGGCCTTAGCGCGCCTGCAAATTCTGTTTATGTTCGTTGTCCGTTGCAGGTTAAAGTTAAAGTTAAAACCACCCAAGACCAACAAATAATAACCAGACCCACAGACTATGTTGAATATTGTGATTTTGGCCGCGGGCCAAGGCAAGCGGATGCAGTCCAATCGCCCCAAGGTCTTGCACACCATCGCCGGATGCACCATGCTGTCGCACGTACTGAAGGCGGCACGCGCGCTCGAGGCTGAGGGTGTTGTGGTGGTGGTCGGTCACGGCGCCGAGCAGGTGCAACAGGCGTTTGTGGCGCAAACCGATTTGAAATTTGCTTTGCAGCAGCCTCAGTTAGGTACAGGGCATGCGGTGTTGCAAGCCGCGCCGCACTTGAAAGAAAACGGGCAAGACGATGTCACCCTCGTGATGTATGGTGATGTGCCTCTGGTAGAAGTTGCAACCCTGCGCGCGTTATTAACCGCGCGGCAAAAGGGCCTGGCGGTTTTAACTGAACTGTTGCCCGACCCGACGGGTTATGGCCGCATTGTGCGCAATGCACAGGGGCACGTTTGTGCGATCGTTGAGCACAAAGACGCAACGCCTGCGCAGCGCGCAATCACCGAGGTCAACACGGGAATCATCGCTGCACCCACCGCGCAACTGAAGACCTGGCTGTCACAATTGACGAACCAGAACGCGCAGGCAGAGTATTACCTGACAGATATTATCGGGCTGGCGGTGGCTCAAGGCCTTGCGGTAAACGTTGCGCATCCTGGCGCGCCTTACGAAACGCTGGGTGTCAATAGCCGCGCGCAACAGGCGCAGCTTGAACGCTTGTGGCAGCTTGAACTCGCGCACCGTCAGCTTGAGGCGGGTGTCACGATCGCCGACCCGGCGCGCCTTGAACTGCGGGGAACTTTGCAGTGCGGGCAAGACGTCTTTATCGATGTGGGTTGTGTCTTTGAAGGCAACGTCAGTTTGGGCGATGGCGTGCATGTTGGTGCGCATTGCGTGTTGCGCGACGTCACGATCGGCGCAGGCACCCGGATTGAACCGTTTAGTCATCTTGACCAAGCCATCGTGGGCAGCGACGCGAAGATCGGGCCTTATGCACGCCTGCGCCCTGGCGCTGAGCTAGCCGATCGCACGCATGTTGGTAATTTTGTTGAAATTAAGAACGCACGCTTAGGTTCGGACAGCAAGGCCAATCATCTGGCTTATATCGGTGATGCCGAGATCGGCGCGCGCGTGAACATCGGGGCGGGTACCATCACCTGCAATTATGATGGTGTCAATAAACACAGAACCGTCATAGAAGACGATGTCTTTATTGGCTCGGATTCGCAGCTCGTGGCGCCGGTGCGGGTGGGGCGTGGCGCGACGCTTGGTGCGGGTACGACGCTCACGCGCGACGCGCCTGCCGACACATTGACAATCTCACGAACTAAACAAATCACCATCGAGGGCTGGAAACGGCCAACTAAAAAAATTAAAAAAGCTTAAAAATGTCTGAAGCACAAACAGCTCGCGCGCCTGAGGCGAATGAAGGGCTGCCTACCGTTCGTCGCCGTAAAGCAGCCCTTGCCCTCGGAATTGGTTTGATGTTGTCGGTGCTTGACGCCTCGATGTCAAATGTCGCTTTGCCTTCTATTGCAAAAGACTTGAATCAATCGGCGGCCTCGGTCGTGTGGATTGTGAATGCGTATGGCCTCACGGTGGCCATGACGCTCATGCCGATGGCCGCAATTGGTGAGCGCGTGGGGTTTAAGCTTTTGTTTCGCTGCGGGTTGGTGTTGTTTATCCTCGCTTCAATTGCCAGCGCGCTTGCACCAAGCTTGTCGGTGTTGTTGGTGTGCCGAGTCGTGCAAGGGCTAGGTGGCTCGGCCATCATGTGCCTGTTTGGCGCGCTCGTGCGGCATATTTATCCGGCCCATTTGATTGGGAGAGGAATCGGTTGGAACTCAATGACCGTCGCTGTCTCGTCGGTGATGGGTCCCTCGCTGGGGGCCTTCATTTTGTCGATTACGAGCTGGCATTGGATTTTTGTGTTCAATATCCCAGTGGGGTGCCTAGCGTTGTTCGGCGCCAAATACTTGCCAGACGTTGCGCCAATCCAATCGCGCTTTGACTGGTTCTCTGCACTATTAAGCATGTCCGCAATTGGTCTGCTGATCCTTGGAATTGATTATCTAGTGACCTACACGTGGCAGGCTTCGCTCTTGATTGTGGCAGCGGTCGCTGTCGTGACTTTTTTAATCCGCCGCTCAAGCGCGCAACCCGCGCCTTTATTTCCGGTGGATTTGTTTCGTATTCCTGCGATGCGATTTGCCCTCGCGGCTTCAGCGAGTACGTTCTCGGCGCAAATGGCGACCTTTGTGTCGCTCCCTTTTTATTTATTGACTACGCTGCAACGATCACAACTCACAGTGGGAGTTTTACTGGCGGGCTGGCCCGTGGGCGCCGCGATGATTGCCGCGATTGCCGGGCCGCTGTCTGATCGGTTTCCGGTCGCAATCTTAAGTGGGATCGGCGCGGCCGCAATGGCGTTGGGCCTGGCCGCAATCGCTTTAATGCCAGCAGATGTGGACAACACTTGGTTGTTTGCCGCAATGATGTTGGCCGGAGTTGGGTTTGGTTTTTTTCAAACACCGAATAATCGCGTGCTGCTGAGTGCCGCGCCGCGTCACCGCTCGGGCGCAGTCGGCGGGTTACAAGCAACCACGCGCGTATTTAGCCAAACCTTTGGCGCTGCGGTCGTCGCGATGGTCTTCAGTATGGGATTTACCTCAGGTCCTTTGCTAGGCCTGTGGGTCGCTGTTTGTTTTGCATTGTGTGCGGTCACGGTCAATGCGATCCGTTATCGGCAAGCACCGCAAGCGGGACAATATGGCTGAGCCTAGCCTGCGTATTTTGCAGCTCAACACCGAGCGCGGTTGGCGGGGTGGTGAAAGGCAAACGCTGTTGACGGCCTTAGGACTGCGTGAGCGAGGCCATGAGGTGCACTTGTTGTTACGCAAAGAAGGTGCCCTGGCCAAGCAGGCGGCTGCCCAAGGCTTCGTCGTTTATACGGCTGAGGATGGGCTCTCTTTTGGTTGGTGGCTGGCGCGAAAGGGTAAGCAATTTGATGTCTGGCATGCGCAAACCGCAAGCGTGGTTGCCTGGGCCGTTTTGGCGGCTGTCTGGCGTGCCCGCCCGCTCGTGTTCTCGCGGCGAACGAGTTTTCCGGTTGGCGCACGTGCCTGGCTAACGGGGATGAAATGGCGCAGAGTCAGTCAGCTAGTCGCCATTAGCGAAGCCGCCGCACAAGCGCCTCGCGCGCTCGGGGTGGCGACGCGCGTGATCTCGAGTGCGGTATTGCCAGTTGCGGCGCAACCGCAGCGGGTGCAAGACTTCTTGAAACAAACCAGGCTTGAGGGTAGGCGCTTGGTGGGTAGTGCCGCGGCGCTTTCAGCCGAGAAGGATCCGGTGACCTTGATTCACGCGGCAGCAAAAGTGTGTGAACAGTTTGCTGACGTGGTGTTTGTGCATTGGGGTGCCGACGGCGCAGCATCGCAACAGGCCCGGCAGGCGATTGCACAGTTGGGTTTGCAGAACCGGTATCTGCTGCTGGGGTTTGAGCCTGACGTCGAGTCGCTCTTCGCGGCACTTTCGGTTTTTGTCCTGTCCTCGCGTTTTGAGGCGCTAGGCAGTAGCGTGCTTGATGCCATGCTGCAAAAAATACCAGTGGTGTCAACAGATGCCGGCGGTTTGAAAGAAACGGTTTGTGAAGGACGCGGGTTGGTGTGCACGCCGGGCGACGCTACGACGATGGCTGCTCACATCTGTTCAATATTGGCGCAGCCCGAACAGGCGCAGGCAAGGGCTGAGGTCGCCTACGCTGCGGTGCGTGCCGACTATGCCGCAGACAATATGGTCGAACGTTATGTTGAGGTTTACCGAGCGGCACTGACTGAGCAGCGGGTGTCACGCTAAGCGTGTGATTTGCCGAGAGCGATGCCGGTGTTGAACTTGCTGCGGTGGATCGCAAAAAAAGTTCGAACATTGCGCACGTTTGCCTTCGCTGTCAGGGCCCGATGCACGAGCGCATGGTACGCCGGCATATCGGCTACTTGGGTCACGAGGATAAAGTCTGGCCCGGACGACACTCGGTAACACTGCAGCACCGCAGCCTCGAGTGCCACCACGCCTTCAAACTGCTGCAGGCTTTCGGCTGACTGTATGTCAAGCGTGACCTCGAGGATGGCGGTAAGCGTTGTGCCAACTTTTGCCGGATCGACAAGCGCGACTTGTTTTTGAATGACGCCTGAGATAGTGAGCCGACGCACACGCCGCATGCAGGTAGGCGCCGAGGCGTGCACCCGCTCGGCGAGGTCTTGGTTGGTTAGGCTTGCGTCTTGCTGGAGCTGCTCAAGAATGCGAAGATCAAGCTCATCGAGTGACTCGGTCATCATAGAGAGAACTAAAGTGTTCAAAAATCATAAGATATGAAATTATATTACATATAATCTTGTTTGCAATATTTTATTTCAATATTATTTAATAATAGACATAAAATTTCACTATAAGTTTGGCACAATCCCAACACAGTTAGGGGATTTTTATGTGTGGCATCGTAGGTGCAGTTGCTTCAAAAGACATCACGCCGATTTTGCTTGAGGGGCTCAGCCGTCTTGAGTACCGCGGGTATGACTCGTGTGGTGTCGCCGTGTTTGATAACGGCACACTGCGCCGCGCGCGTAGTACCGAGCGTGTGGCCGAACTGGCCGCCACGATTACGCGTGAGCGAATCGCAGGATTTACGGGGATTGCGCACACCCGTTGGGCGACGCACGGCGCTCCGGTTACCCGCAACGCGCACCCGCATTTTTCAGGGCTTGCGCAAGAAGCCCCAAGCATTGCGTTGGTGCATAACGGCATTATCGAAAATCACGAAGACCTGCGCACCGAGTTGCAGGCGGTGGGCTATCTGTTTGAAAGCCAGACCGATACCGAAGTCATTGCGCATTTGGTGCGGCATTTGTATCACGGCGATCTGCTTGAGGCGGTTCAGCAGGCAGTTAAACGACTAAAAGGTGCCTATGCGATTGCGGTGTTTTGTCGCGATGAACCGCATCGCATTGTGGCGGCACGATACGGGTCGCCACTTGTGATTGGCCGCGGAACAAACGAAAACTTTTTGGCCTCTGATGCCTTGGCGTTGGCGGGTACGACCGATCAAATTGTGTATCTTGAAGATGGTGATGTGGCCGACTTGCAGCTTGGCAATGTCTGGATTATGGATGCAAACGGCAAGCAGGTGAACCGCAAGGTCAATACGGTGCAGGTACATACTGGCGCGGCTGAGCTTGGCCCGTATCGCCATTACATGCAAAAAGAAATTTTTGAGCAACCACGTGCGGTCGCTGATACGCTTGAAGATGTTGAGTCGATCACGCCTGAGCTGTTTGGCGACAGGGCCTATAAAACTTTTAAACAGATTGATCGCGTATTGATTTTGGCTTGCGGTACGAGTTATTACGCAGGGCTCACCGCGCAATACTGGATCGAAGCGGTTGCAAAAATTCCGGTCTCAGTTGAGATTGCCAGCGAGTACCGATACCGCGATAGCGTGCCTCACGCAAACACGCTGGTAGTGACCATTTCGCAGTCTGGCGAAACGGCCGATACGCTTGCAGCGTTAAAACATGCGCGCTCGCTTGGCATGCAACACACTTTGACGATTTGCAACGTGTCAACGAGTGCGATGGTGCGCGAGTGCGCGCTGGCTTACATCACGCGCGCTGGCGTTGAAATCGGTGTGGCCTCTACCAAAGCCTTCACGACCCAACTCACAGCGTTGTTCATGCTGACGCTAGCCTTGGCCCAGGTGCACGGTCAGTTAACCGAGCAGCAAGAGGCCGAGCACGTTAAGGCGCTGCGACATTTACCCGCAGCGATTAGTGCCGTACTCGCACTTGAGCCACAAATTATCGCGTGGGCCGAGCGCTTTGCCACCAAAGAGAACGCACTGTTTTTAGGCCGAGGCATGCATTACCCTATTGCACTCGAGGGCGCACTCAAGCTAAAAGAAATTAGCTATATCCATGCCGAGGCCTACCCTGCCGGCGAGCTCAAGCACGGCCCCTTAGCACTGGTCACCGAGCAAATGCCTGTGGTCACGATCGCACCCAATGATGCGTTGTTAGAAAAACTCAAATCGAATATTCAAGAAGTGCGCGCGCGCGGCGGCGAGTTGTATGTGTTTGCCGACATGGATACACGGATTGTGAGCGCTGAGGGCGTGCATGTGATCCGCATGCCAGAGCACTATGGCTTGCTGTCACCGATTTTGCACACGGTGCCGTTGCAGTTATTGGCCTATCACACCGCGTGTTCACGCGGCACCGATGTCGACAAGCCACGCAATTTAGCCAAGAGTGTGACGGTCGAATAATGGCCAGAGCGCGCTCAAGGTAAAACCGCAAAGCGCAATCTAAATGCGCAAACTCTGCAAAGTAACCGACAAATGGTTTGCCTTGCCTCGATCGCATCGTCTATGTTCACTGAGCCTCATGCGGCGTACGAGGCCGATCGTTAAGCCGCAAGTGGTGCTATTTAACGAGTGAAAGGTCAATCCATGCACGCGCGGGTCATTGCTGTAAAAATATTTTTACTCAGCCTATGGCTACCTCTTAGCTTGCTGCCCCCCGCTGTCGCACAGGCGCCAGTCATTATTGGAAAAGATCACTGGCTCTTTTACCGCCCAGAAATTATTCAACCTGCAGATGAAGCTGCGATCAACACCTCTCTTGATCTGGTGCAGCGTTTCAATAAAATCTTGTCGGCAAATGGCACTGCGCTAGCGTATGCAGTTATTCCTATCAAAATGAGGATCTACGCTGATTTTTTGCCTGACGAGGTACGGCTCACCCCCTACATGGCCGCAAATTACGAACGTGCAACCAAGGTGCTCAAGACCAAGGGTGTTAATGTTGTCGATGTGAATACTGCGATGATGAAGAGCCCGATCCGCACAAGTATTTCGCCGATATTTTTGAAGGGCGACACGCACTGGTCGCAGCTTGGCGGGATGGTGGTGGCCGAGGCAATCAAAGATGAAATCTTGCTCAATCCAGTACTGAAGAAGGCTTACGACGCTACGCCCGAAGAAAAGTACACGATGGAGTTTCGTAAAAAGCTATACACCTTAAAAGGCGGCGATCTGCGAAATGGGCTCCCTGCCGATCACCCTAAGCATCCGCCAGAGCAGACCCTGTTGTTTGATATCAAGCAGGCTAAGAAGGCCGCCACGGGGTTGCTGGATGACACGGCGGTGCCAGAGGTAGTGCTGGTTGGCTCAAGCTACTCGCAAGAGTGGACATTGTTTTCGCAGGCGCTTAAATTTGCTTTGCAGCGCGATGTCTTAGCCTTTGCCGTCACCGCTGACAAGAGCCCTTGGGTTGGTTTGCTTGAAACCTATGTTGCTAGCGATAGTTTTCAAAAGCAGCCACCCAAGCTGTTGATCTGGGAGACCCCCGAGAGGGAGCTTGCCGCACCTCCTAACTATACCTATCGCGAGCAGCGCTATAAAAGTGACAACACTGAATGGCTCTTGCGGGTCTCGGCTTGGGTGCAGCGCGCTTGTAAAGCATCTGCTGTATCCACAACGATTGCAAAGCTTGGCCTTGCGGGCAAAGCGCAAAGCCTTGCTGATGATGCAATTGCTGTTGCTGCCACAGCCGAAGCGGATTTTGTAGAGGTGCGGCTGAGTCAGCCGATTACCAAGCAGCATTACGTCTCTGCACGATTGACCACTGATGGCTCGAAATTGGTGAGCGTCGAAGCGTCTGGGCCAGGCGTAGCCACCCGTCGGTTCACCTTAACGGTTGTGGGCGATGAGCTCGAATATAACTTTAAAATGCCCTTGCCGTCACTGGGCGCAGGTTACACAATGTTCAGGCTGTTTCCGGGTCAGACAGATAAATTCAGTATTAAGCAGCTCGCGGTGTGTGAGCAGCCTTCCGACCTGCTGCTATAAAGAGCCCTCTCTCGCTCAAGGGATGACGCTCCCATCAGCATATCAATGGCTACAAAGGGTGTGATAGCGATCGCGCCTTGCCAAGAAGCGCATGGAGTCCGGTCTTAACGCAAAGGAGTCTAAAGCCATACCCCTAGGGTCGCTTCTATAGCCGTTTTTACACTAAGGTAACGATGGGGCATTTGCCTCAACGTATTCAGGTGTCGTAGGGATGGCAATTTTTGTATTGTTTCGGGTGGGCAAGGGGCTCGGTGTCTGTGACGCCATTGCACGCTTGCGCCTGTTACAAACTGAGTGGGCGAGCGAATGGCGACTTTAGCCCCTGACTCGATTCTCATACAAAGCCTCGCCGACTCTCACTCGGGCATTGGTCAGAATATTGAGGGCAGCGCCGGTGCGGGCGGTAACGTCAGTGCGAGCGCCTCTTCGGTTAATGGCCAATATGTGTCAAGTGGTTCGATCTCGGGTACAGGCCTTGGCTCTGGCGCTGAGCTCAGCGTCACGCCCGGCGAGGGGAATGTCGGTTCGTTAAGTCTTTCGGCAAACGGCAGTTATTCGCTTACGGTGGCCGATTCGGCGGCGCAGCAACTGACGCCCGGCGAGCCGCATACCGAAACCTTTGTGGTTCAGGGGGCGGATGGTAGTTCACAACAACTGAGTTTTAGTGTGCAGCAAACCCCTGAAGGGGTTTCGATTGGTGCGCCCTCGGTGAGTTTGCCAGACGCGACGACAGGGATGTTTACCGACACGCAAATTGCCACCGGGTCTTTCCCGGTAAACGCCGAGGGTCAGACGCCTAGTGTCCAGTCTTTGTTGGGTGCGGGTGAGGCACCTTTGGGCACGCTTTCGATCTCGGATTCGGGGCAATACACTTACAGTGTGTCGACAACGCAAAGTCAGGCGATTAATGCCAATGACACGCGGGCTGAGGCGTTTAGTGTTCAGACGCCAGACGGCGGCAACCAGCAAATCAGCTTCACCGTACATGGTGCGGGCTCAGACGGCGGGCTCGGGCAGTCAGGCATTACGGTAAACGTACCGACCAATACAGCGGGCGACGGCAGAACACTGCCCGATGACGCTGCGCTGACAGCGCTTGACGCGTCGGCCGTGGGGTTTTTCCGCGTGCCGGCAGACGGGCCGGGTACGGCGGCGGCAAACAGCGCAATTGCTTCAAGCCGCGCAGCGGCGACGACGAATATACAAACGGCCCAGTCCAGTGCAGAGGCCTCTCGAACTGCAGCCTTACTAGGTAACGCCGACGCAGGAGACTCGGGCCCGCCTGTTTCAAAAGCGGGCGTATTGCAAGATGATGGCGCGGGTTTAGATCGCGATGCCGAGGTGAGCGAGCCAGGCTTGGTTTCACCTCCAGTCGAGCCGCTCGTTGCAACAAATCCAATTATTGTGCCGGTTGTTGAACCGGTTCCAGCAGTGGTTGCTCCAGCTGATCCGGTGCCTGACGCGCCGCCACCGACTCCAGGCGAGCCCACACCTGCACCTGCACCCGCACCCACTGAGCCGACGGTGCCCGCACCGGAAGTGCCCGTGGTACCCGTGGCGGTTGTACCCGTGGCGGTTGTCGTGCAAAGCGTCATCAGCTCTTTTCTTGGTGGCGGGGTGCAAGAGGACGTGAATGTCCAGGCGGGCAACCTGCTGGCCAATGCCGGAACACTGCAGGCCACGGGCGCAAGCACCACAGGCACAAGCACCACAGGCACAAGCACCACGAGCGTTGGGTTCAATACCCTCGTGGTACCCGGTGCCGGCAATCTTGGCGTCTTGACCCTAGATTCCACAGGCGCTTACACCTACAGCGTATCAAATGCCGCAGTTCAGTATTTTGGCGCAAGCGACTCTAAAGTCGAGACCTTTACGGTTTCGACTCTTGATGGCACGACGAAAGAGTTGCAATTTACGATTTCGGGAAGCAATGACGCAGCACTGATTGATGACCTGCCCGCCTCGACGGTCAAAGAAGATGTCAGCGTTGTGGCTGGCCGACTCAACATCAGCGGAACAATATCCCTAACGGACGTTGATCAAAATCAAGCGACTTTTCAGACCGCTGTGACGGGTGTTGTTGGCAATTTGGGTACGCTTGTGCTGACGGCAAATGGCGCCTACACCTACAGCGTTGCGAATGCCGCTGTACAGTATTTGGGTGCAGCCGATACAAAGTTTGAATCCTTTACCATCAAAAGTTTTGACGGTACCGAAAAAATCGAACAAGTCACGATTGCGGGGACAAATGATCTGGCGGTGATTGGTGACTTGCCTGCGGCGAGCGTGACCGAAGACTTGGCGGTTGTTTTAGGTCAGCTACGCGCAAGCGGCACAATTTCAATTACGGATGTCGATCAAAATCAAGCAAGCTTTCAGACCGTCGTCGATAGCGCATTGAGCAACTTGGGCGTATTGACGCTTGCGACCGATGGCCAATATATCTACAGCGTGGCCAATGCCGCCGTTCAGTATTTGGGTGCGCTTGATACGAAGCTCGAGACCTTCACTGTCAAAAGTTTTGATGGCACTGAAAAAATCGAACAAGTCACGATTTTTGGTGCCAATGATGTTGCGCTGATTACGGGTCCTGTCAACAACACGGTTACTGAAGATGTTGCGGTCGTAGGCGGCAAACTGACTGCAAGCGGTTCACTGCTGGCGACCGACGTCGATCAAAATCAGTCGAGCTTTCAGACAATAGTGGCGCCTGTCGGCTCGACGCTCGGGAGCCTAGCGCTTGGTGCCGACGGCCTGTACAGTTTTACCGTACTGAACGCCGACGCGCAGTACTTAGGAGCAGCGGACTCTAAAGTAGATACCTTTACCGTTAAAAGTTTTGATGGCACCGCAAAAGATGTCAGCTTTACAACCTTTGGCGCCAATGATCCAGCGCTCATTGGCGATCCGACTGTCGCTGATGTAACCGAAAGCTTTCAAGTTGTATCAGGCAATTTGCAGGCGCTTGGAACAATTTCTGTCAGCGATGTCGATCAATATCAGTCTGGTTTTCAGACGGGTGTGACGAGTGCTGTGGGTGCGCTGGGCAACTTAGTCTTGGCCGTAGATGGCACCTACGCGTATCGCGTTGCGAATGCAGCGGTGCTGTATTTGGGCGATGCCGAAACGAAAGTTGATACGTTTACCATTAAAAGTATTGACGGCACCCCCAAAGACGTCTCCTTCACGATACACGGCACCAATCAGGGAGCCGTGATCGGCAACCCAAGCCCGGCTGCAGTGGTTGAAGACCTGAATCTAGTCTTGGGCCGCCTCACGGAGACCGGCCGAATCAGCATCACTGACCCGGATACAGGCGAGGACAAGTTTCAGACGGCTGTGACTGCAGCAGCCGGCGACAAAGGCCAGCTGGTGTTGGCGGAAGACGGTACCTACACCTACAGCGTGGCAAACTCTGAGGTGCAATATCTCGGTGCCGGCGTTGTCAAGACCGATACTTTTACCATCAAGAGTTTTGACGGCACGTCGAAGGCTGTGCAGTTTACGATTACTGGTGTTAACGATGCCGCTGAGATTGTTGGACCAAGCCCCGCTGCGGTTACCGAAGATTTGGGTGTCAATGGCGCGGGTCGTTTGGTTGAGTCGGGTCGCTTGACCGTGACCGATGTGGATACGGGTGAGGCGTCTTTTCGTACGGCAGTGACGGCCGCGGCAGGAGACAAAGGCCAGTTGACCTTGGCCACCGATGGCAGCTACACCTACAGCGTGCTGAATGCTGACGTACAGTATTTGGGCGCTGGGATCACCAAGACGGACACGTTTACTGTCAAGAGCCTCGATGGTACGGCCAAGGATATTGTCTTTACGATTACTGGCGCCAATGATGCGGCATCTATCGGCGTGCCGGTGCCTGGTGCGGTCACAGAAGATGTCAATCCGAACGGTTTGGGCCTCTTAACCGAACTCGGTCGTATAAGTGTGAGCGACGTCGATGCTGGTGAATCAAGCTTTCAAACTGCGGTCACGGCAGGAGCAGGTGACTTAGGCCAACTGACGCTGGCGACTGATGGCAGCTACGCCTAAAGCGTGGCGAACAGCGCTGCGCAGTACTTGGGCGCAGGGGTCACCAAGACAGCCACTATCACGGTTACGAGCTTTGACGGTACGACC
>JABMMM010000108.1 GCA_013205565.1 Alcaligenaceae bacterium
ATGTTCACGATTACAGGCCCCGGTAGCCCGTCAGTCCTGAGCAACATGCCACCGACCATCGAGCAGCATGTTGAATGGATTAGCGGCTGCATAGAAAGTATGAAAGCAAAGGGCTTGACGGTTGTCGAAACGAACGAAGCCGCAAGTGAAGCCTGGCAAAAAGAAGTCGATCGTGCTGCTAAAGCTACTTTATTGCCCAAAGTTAAGCACTCGTGGTACCTAGGAGCGAATATCCCTGGTAAGCCCCAAATATTCATGCCTTATGCAGGCGGCTTTGCGCATTACCGCAGCATCTGCGACAAAGTGGCCAGCGAAGGCTACGCCGGCTTTGAAATGAGCTAAACGAAAGCGACTGTCTAAAGCGCCTGACGAAACGCACCCCACCTAGCTAAAGAGATCTTTTCTCTAGGTGGGATTTAAGGCGGCGCCAAGGCGAGTTGGTACTCATCCCTAGTAGTGCGATAATCGCACCACTAGGGATTTTTACTTACCTTTCACCATTTTTATCCTCCACGACTAAGGTTCTGCGTTCATGGCACACAATCTCGATCTGCTGAAAATCGCTCAAGAAGAGCAAAACGGCGACCTCTTTAAAATGCTAGACGGTATTTACAAGCGTTCGGCCGTTAAACCAACTGACTGCCCTGACGCAATCATCTGGGAAGGTGGTAGCACCGCAGGTGGCGTTAAACCGGTTGCGCATGCGTTTACGGATATGTTTGCCCTGAACGGCACTCTGATGGCGCTTGACGTCTTGGGGTTGCCGTTTTTAGGCGTTCCGATGATGGCGCAGTTTCGTCATGACAGCAAACTGGCGTCGCTTGAATGGTTCGGTAAACTCGACTACACCGCCCTGAAATGGTCAACGGCCGGCGATTTCATGGTGAACGAAGGCGGCAAAAAAGTGGTGGTGAATGGCAAATCAGCCAATGCACCTTTGCGTACGGCTGCAGGCGTCTATTGCAATGTGCGCCCCTACGGCGGCATCACTAGCATTCGGTTTATGCCAGGCCTGCCCTACTCGCAAGATAAAAAGAAATTCAAAGTTGACCGCGCTACCGGCGTGATTCACTCTGAAATGAACACGCCCGGTATCCGCATGGCCTATGCAGCGCGCCTGTTCTTAAAGATGGTGAACGAAACCGGGCAAATCGGCCGCGTAGCGACTAAGCCAACTCAGGCCCAAGAAGATGCCATCAACGCCGGCATCATGCGTTGGTTGTTACAGGGCACCAAGTTCAAACTTAAGCGCCAATACACCGTTGACGCCTACGAAGAACACCGTGCCAACGTTGACGCCATTGTTGCAGTGTTGCCTAAAGACTTCAAAGCCGGCATGGAAAACTGGGGCGGTGACATTTACGAACACATCTCAGACACAAATTTCGGTTTGCTGTTGCATGACATGATTCGTCAACGCCCTTGCATTGTGTATGCAACCGACCTTGACGGCGACCGCCTGACAGACTTGATGGCTGACGCACCTGATGTCTTGCGCGACTGGGGTCAAATCGTGATCGACCGTGTTGGCGCTAAAGTCGACATGAAAAAACTGTGGGTTGAAATGGGTTACACCATGACCAACGGTAAAGACATGACGAGCGTGATGTATCGCGTGCATGGCGCTCCGATTTATGAGCAGACCTTAGGCTCAGCCGATGCCATGCTGTTGCGCTTGCTTGACGGCGACGAAACCGTTGGCGGCGAAAAGCAGCCCTACGATCCGCGTATTCACTTTGTGTTGATCAACGAGGCTTATAAAGCAGCCAACCCAGGCAACAAACAGTTGTCTGACTGGCTAGACGCGCAGCTTGCAACCTTTGACAAAATCTTTGGTGAATCACGCCCGCGTTATTTGGATGGTTACGCACAATTGAAGGCTGCGATTAAGCCTTGGGGTGCTGCTTAAGTTGATTGAAGGGGCGCTTTAAGAGCTCTCGCTCTTCTTGCGCCCCTCGTCAGAAAACTGATGCTTGACATGCGCTGGCGCCGAAGTTGCGCGCGCAGGCTGAATTAAGAAACCAAACAGACGCTTCTCGATACCCGTTGGCGTGCGCGACAGTAAACCTTGTGGTCGCTTGAGAATCACGATCACGATAATCAAACCGTACACAATCAAACGATATTCTTTAGCAAAGCGCAACGCTTCTGGCAGAGCCGTGAGCAAGATTGCGCCCAGCACCGGGCCCCACATCGTTTGTATGCCGCCAAACAGCAAGAAAATAATAAAGTTAAGCGATACAAAAAATCCGAGATCATGTGGGCTGACCACTAAAACGTAATTCGCCTGAATCGCACCGGCGACACCAATCAAGCTTGCACCTAACGCGAAAGTCATCGTACGCAACTGCGCCAACGAAACCCCCATCGCAGTCGCCGCCACCGGATCATCACGAATCGCACGCGCGGCAAAGCCTAAGCGCGACCCATCAAAGCGCCAGGTTACATAAAGTGCAACGAGTGTACCCACCACACAGGTGGTCATCGTGGTGTTCGCAGCGATACCGGTGAAGCTATTTGCGCCACCGATGTACTCCCAATTAAAGGCCAACACTGACAAGGCCTCGCCGAAGGCAATCGTCGTGAGTTTTAAGACAAAATCACGCATCTTCAAGGTTAAGATCGCAAGCAGCGCCCCCACCAAGGCGCCCGCCAGGCCCGCCATTAATAGGGCCGGCGGAAACCACCACCCCATTTTGACCGTCAAAATTGCCGATAAATAAGCACCCACCCCGGCAATCGCAGCGGTCGCCATCGACAATTGACCCGACATCGCAATGATGTAAAGGCCCAGCACCTGCATGACGCTGAGCAGCGTGAAAATCAAAATAGGTTCTAGAAAGTTATACATGCGCTCTACCTTAGTGTGAGTAAGAACCGAACAGACCATTCGGCCGAAAATACAACACACCGATTAATACAAAAAACGCTACCGCATCTTTTAAGCTTGAAGAGACATAGCCGGTGACGAGTGCCTCGATCACGCCAATCCCTAAGCCGACCACCATGACCCCCTCAAAATAGCGATTGCCCGCAACCAACATGCAGGTAAATGCTTTTAAGCCGTACAGCAAGCCTACAAACGCCCAGGCAGAACCATAGAGTGTTCCGACTGAAACAGCCGCGACCCCGCCCATCAAAGAGGCAATCACAATAGTGACCGAACAGACAAGCGCCACGTTAATGCCGAAGGCTGCCGCGACATCTGGCCGCTCTGCAATCGCACGGGTCGCGCGTCCCAACTTGGTCTTGCGCACATAGAAGCTCACGAAGGCCAACAGCAACACGCAGATGCCAAAATTCGCAAGTTGTCGCACCGTTAAAATGACCGGGCCTAACTCGATCGACTGGCGTGGCAAGAGGGTTGGATAGGCAACGGGATCAGGCCCAGCAATAATTGCCATGCCATTTTGCAACATGATCGCGACACCCAACGTGCCAATCAACGTCGACAACACATCACGGCCGCGCAAGGGTTGAATCACGGTACGCTCAAGGACAAACCCAACGATCGCAGCACCGACCGCACCGAGCAACACAGCGCCAATAAAACCGCCCGCCGGAAACTGAGCACCAGCCACCAAGCCCGCAAACATACCCACCATAAAAATTTCTGGGTGTGCGAAGTTAATCACGCGAAGTACGGTAAACGCGAGCGCAAAACCAAGCGCCACCACCGCGTAGGTGCTTCCGATGATGAGGCCATTTGCCAACTGCTGCAAAAACAAGTCCACGGTTTCTCCGGATCAACAATCTATGTCGTTCAAGCGTGTCCACCTAAGAACACTTCTTTTACAGACTCTTTGCCTGCAATCTCAGCAGCGAGGCCACTTTCAATGATCTGGCCCGTTTCAAGCAAATAGGCCCAATTCGCAACCTTGAGCGCCGCACGCGCATTTTGTTCAACCATCAAGACCGAGATCCCCATCTTGTTGATCTCGCGAGCAAGTAAGAAAACATCCCGCACAACCAAAGGTGCTAGTCCTAAGGACGGCTCATCCATCAAAATCAGTTTTGGCGCAGAGATCAACGCACGCGCAATGGCAACCATTTGCTGCTCACCACCCGATAACGATCCTGACACCTGATCTCGGCGTTCGGCTAAGCGCGGAAACCGCTCAAACATTTCTTGGATTCGCTGGTCAACTAAACTCTTGTCATTGACGCACCAACCACCAAGCTTGAGATTGTCGAGCACAGAGAGAGTGTTCCAGAGCTGCCGTGCCTCGGGCACCCACGCAATGCCCAGCTCATGAATCTGATGAGGTTTAAGTTTTAGTAAATCGACATCACCATTGAAGGTGATGCTTCCTTGGCGTGCCTTTTGCAAACCCAGGATCGCTTTGATAATCGTCGTTTTTCCAGCACCGTTTGCCCCCAAAATCACACGCACTTCGCCGGTATTGATTTCGAGCGAGACGCCGTTGACCGCAGGCACAGCACCATAAGAGACCGCAAGGTCTTTAATACTTAATAAAGGTGTACTCATGATGCGGTCGCCGCCGTAGGCTCATCTTCATCGACACCCAGATAGGCCTCGATGACGCTCTCATCGGCTCGAATTTCTGCAGGCGTACCTTCTGCAATTTTTTGACCAAAACTTATGACAACGACACGATCCGAGGTCGACATCACCACGTTCATATTGTGTTCGATCAACATCAAGGTCACGCCTGCGTCGCGCAAACGACCAATCAGCTTGATCACCTCTGTGGCTTCACGGGCAACCATCCCTGCGGTCGGCTCATCCAAGATTAAAAGCTTGGGCTCAAGGGCTAACGCACGCGCAATTTCTACACGACGTTGATCACCGTAGGGTAACTCAGAGGGCATGCGAAACCGATTGGCCCCCACCCCGACCCAATCTAACAACGCCTCTGCCTGCTCAATCATCTCGGTGCGCTCGCGACGATCAAGTGCTGAACAGGTCAGCGCATCGAACAAGCCCGAGCGGGTACGCGCGACACGACCAATCATCACGTTTTCGAGCGCATTCAAGTTTTTGAACAAACGGATATTTTGAAACGTACGACCAATGCCTATCTGTGCCAAACGTTGTGGTGCAAAGCCTGTCACATTTTGGCCATCGAACATGACCGAGCCAGCATCGGCCCGATCAATGCCGGTAATTAAATTAAACACCGTAGTCTTGCCAGCCCCGTTGGGGCCGACAATCGACAACACTTCACCTTTTTGGACATCAAAGCTGATGTCATCCACCGCAACAAGGCCACCGAACCTGCGGGTCAGGTGTTCAACCCCTAAGATCGATGATTCCATGTTATGCAACGACGTCGTAAGTGCCACGCCCATTGACCTTGATGACTACAACAGACGGGCTGTTATTGTTGCCATCAGGTGGGTTATTAAAGGTCACGTTAGTGCCCAGTGGCGTGATGATTTTTAATGACGCCAACGCAGCTGCAATTTTGTCACGCTCAAGGCTACCTGCCTTTTTGATGGCTTCGTAAAACGTATACACCGCATCGTAGCCATAGGTCGAAAACGAAGTGGCTTCATACTGCGTGAAACGAGCCTTGTAGCGATCAAGAAAGCTCTTGAGCTGGGGCGAAGGTGCTTGTAAGTCTTGCGCCAAAAAGGTGTAACCGCCTTTGATGTCACCCTTGGTGCCGTCCCAATAGACGGGGTCTTGAAAAGCGCCAAAACCAGTCATCATTGGCAATTTGATATTTGCCTCGACAACTTGCGAAGCCACTTTTACGCCATCTCCCGTTGTCGCTGCGATATAAATACCATCAGGCTTCGTGCTACGGATTTTTGAAATCTGCGCTGAAAAATCTTGATCGCCCGTTCGGAAGGCCTCAAAGGCAACCACGGTGTAGCCAAGCGAGGCTGCCATTGTTTTTACAATCTCAGCGTCGCCCGCCTGCGCATCTTGTGTTTGATCGTAAATCACAGCGATACGCTTGAGGCCGTGCTTGGGAACCACTTTTTTAAGCACCACCGGTACGGCTGTGGCCGAGACTGGGTTCACCCGACACGCATACGTCGACCATTCTTTGACTGGCGCACCTGAGCCGCCACCAACCATTGGCATTTTGAGTTGTGCTGCAACCGGCACCATTGCAATAAAACCGACTGAGTTTGATGGGCCGATCACGGCAGTCACCGAGGCATCACCCGCAGCCTGCCTGAACAGCGTCACCGCTTGACGCGGATCATTAGCCATATCTGCAGTGCTCATTTCAAATTTATAAGACTTACCGCTTGCATCTTTGAAACCAAGCTTGTTGATATCGTCCAGGGCAAGCAAGGACCCATCGCGCACGCGAATGCCGAAGGCCGCTGAAGGCCCCGTAATGCCCTGCACGTTCGTGAGCTTAATGATGCCCGTACCTTGCGCACGCAAGATCGTTGGCGCAAACAATACAGAGCCCGCGCCTAGGGCAGCGGCTTGGGTAAAGCGACGACGACTAATTGCATGAGGATTTGATTTGTTTGACAAGACCGACATAGCGACCTCCAGTGATTAAGATTTCGACCAATATAAAAGCATCCGAGCCATATTACGCGCTCGCTGCTGCTATTCTTGATGAATAATATAGGGGTAATCACTGATATTAAAGACTCGGTTAAAAAACACTGCCTTGCTCAACCGTCAGTCTAGCGGTCGGTTAAAGTGGTTGAATCAATTCAAGGTTCCCTGCATGCCACAAATGCTCTCTTACTTTGACGCAATCAACATTGAGTCGCTTAGAAGCGAGTTTCCAGTCGGCGCAAGCTTTTTAAACAAGTTTGTCGGGATGAGCCCTACAAGCTTGCGTACCTGGCAAGAGGCGCTTTTTGCAAAACAACTCAAGCGCGCCTGGCAAATTCCGTTTTACCAACGGCTATGGGGTGAAGCAGGCATCCGCGCAACGGATATCCAGTCGCTCGATGATCTTTCTAAATTGCCAAGTTTTGGCAAGCACGACATCATGGCCTCGGTTGAGCGAAAACCACCGTTTGGCGATCACCATGGCCGCGATATCCCCGTCGATGGCAAGATCGTCCAAATGGTGCTGCAATCAACCAGTGGCACCACCGGTCGACCACAACCACTGCTTTATAGCCCGCGCACGCGTGAGGTACAAAATCTCATGCTCGCGCGGGCCTATTTAATGGCGGGGATGTGTGCAACCGATGTGGTGCACTCTGTATACGGACACGGTCTGGTGAACGGCGGTCATTACATTCGTGAAGCCGTGCTGCACTTTACTGATGCATTATTTGTCTCGGCAGGCACCGGAATCGAGACTTCATCGACCAAACAAGTCGAGTTTATGCGCGACTTTGGTGCAACTGTGATTGTTGGTTTTGCGGATTACATCAAGCGCCTTGCCGAAGTTGCACAGGAACAAGGCCTCGTCCCAGGCCGAGATATTCCTTTGCGCATGATCTGCGGACATCTTTCAAAAGATGCGCGTGACGCGTTATCTCACGCTTGGGGCGGTGCCGAACTATTTGATTGGTATGGCGTTGGCGATACCGGGCTCATTGCAGCAGAAGGTTCAGATCACGATGGCCTGCATGTGATGGAAGACGCGCACTGGATCGAGATTTGCGACGTCGAGACCGGTAAGCCTGTTGCGCCTGAGGCACCCGGCGATTTAATTGCCACTTGTTTATTTACGGATGATATTTTTCCAATTATTCGTTTCAACACGCACGATGTCACGCGTTTCTTACCTGGTCCTTCAAAACTGAAGTTGCCCTTTCGTCGCATCGAGGGCTTTTTAGGCCGTAGCGACAATATGGTCAAACTCAGAGGCATTAACGTGTTTCCGCAGGCGCTTTCGTCGATTTTGGCTGGCTCGCCCGGTTTCAGTGGCGAATACCTTTGCACCTTGACGCGCGATGGCTCGGGCCGAGAAGACCTTCTTGTGAGTATCGAAACCTCTGAGACCGCCACCGAAGCACTGACCGCGCATTTCCGTGAACTGTTAAAAAGAAAACTAGGCATCGAAGTCACTATTGACCTAGTGGCCCCAACTGCGTTGGCTTCACTCACAGGTGTTGAGGCCCGTCAAAAACCCATTCGTCTCATCGATCGCCACTAAAGGAACTCGTATGCCAGCCACTCAAACTTTTACGGATCAAGTGTTCAGCATGCTTGAAGAAAGCGGTCAGGCTGCACTCAATGCACAAGACCCCACCTCTGCGATGCGTGAGCTGATGCAAGGCTGTTTTGATACGCTTGGTGATCGAACGGCGCATCTAAAGCCTGACGCCTTGCTAGCGGGCGAACATCAGTATTTTGTCGCAGGTGCCTTCTTTGTCACCCCTGATCGACGCTATCACATGATCTGTGGAAACGTTGGTTTTCCGCCTGAACAAGAACGCCTTTGCATCCCCATTGATGGTGGCCATCCGGGCCAGGTTTATGCCTCTAAAGCCAAAAAAATTCTGAAAAATACTGACGAACATGGCACGTTTCGACAGTATCTGAAATCTTCGCGGATGGGTTCAACAATCTTTACCCCTTTGGTCTGGCAAGGGCAGTTTATTGGTCAACTTATTGTTGCCGCACAGGCCCGCAACACGATGCGCGACGAAGACCTACAAGCATTGGTCGTCGTTGCACGCCTGGCAGCGTCAGTATGGGTGGCGCAGGGCGGGCCTCGATGGCTCACGGCCAACTACCCACCAGAAAACGGCTTCTATGTTGATCGCGAAGGCGTCAAAGACTAAAGGGCACGTGCTTGGCGAAGTGTTCAGCGATTGCTTTACGCGTTGCAATCCAAGGGCCATGCGGCTCTTGGCTGCGTTGTTTGGCATACGCTAAAAACTTTTCAAGCGCCCAGATTCTGCCTGGGCGACCAATAATGCGCAGATGCACGCCCAGTGACATCATATTCACCGAGTGCCGGCCTTCACCCAAGGCCCAATCGAGATTATCGATCGCATACTTCAGCCACTGATCAGGCGTGTATGAGGGCTCGGCCCACATCTTCATGTCGTTATTGTCCATCTGGTAAGGCATCACCACAATCGGGCGGCCTTGCTCATGATCCCAAAACGGCTGATCATCGCTGAGATCATCCATGTGATACAAGAAACCTTCTTCAATCAACAAGCGCCGTGTATTCATCGTCGTGAGGTAACGTGACAACCAGCCAGCCGGAACTTGCCCGGTCGAGGCCGCAATCGAATCACGTGCTTTCACAATATAGGCGCGCTCTTCATCTTCGGTCATGTTGAATTGATGTGCCCAACGATACCCGTGGGATGTGATTTCGTGGCCCAGCGCCACGATTTGACGCGTCAGCGCGGGCGCGCGCTCAAGTGCTAAGGCGCACGCTGTAAAGGTCGCTGTGATCTGATGTTGGTCTAACAAACGAAGGACCCTTGGCGCACCACGATTCAAACCGTATTGATAATTGGATTCATTAATCAAACTACGGATTGAGTGCTTTAAAGCAATGCCCATTTCATCGACAGGCTCAGGGTACTTATCACCGTCTTGAATATTGGCTTCAGCACCTTCTTCGACGTTGATCACGATAGAAAG
>JABMMM010000010.1 GCA_013205565.1 Alcaligenaceae bacterium
CTCTGACATCATCGCGCGCATCGTCGGGCAGCGCTTGGCTGAACACATGAAAGCCACCGTCGTGATTGAAAACAAAGCAGGTGCCAATGGCAACATCGCCGCTGAGTATGTGGTGCGCTCAAAGCCTGATGGCTATACCTTGATCTACAACAGCTCATCCGTGGCGTTAAGCCCTGCGCTGTATAAAAACTTAAGCTTTGATGTACAAAAGGATTTGGCGCCAGTGGTCCTTACTACTGTTGTCCCGATGCTGCTCAATGTCAACAGCTCGGTACCCGTCACCAATTTCAAAGAATTCGTCGCACTGCTCAAAGCCAAGCCCGATTCGCTCTCGTACGGCTCGGCAGGAGTTGGCAACATTACTCACCTGGCACCCTTTTTAGTCTTAGAGCAGTTAGGCTTAGTCGCGAACCACGTGCCGTATAAAGGCAGTGGCCCCGCCATGATCGGCTTGGTGGGCGGTGAGATTCAGTTTGATATGCAACCGATCTCAGTCGGCTTAGCCTATGCAAAAGAGGGGCGTGTGCGACCGCTGGCGGTGTCAACCCTGGTTCGCTCGCCGGTGCTTCCTAACGTGCCAACGCTTGACGAAAGTGGCCTGAAGGGCTTTGAGCTAGGCGCCTGGCAGGCAATCATGGTGCCTGCCAAAACACCCCCAGCGATCATTAAGCGCCTAAACACGGAGATTATGGCAGTTCTCATGAACCCCGATACCAAAGAAAAGTTGCTTTCGCAGGGCGCACAAGTCTTAGGGTCGACGCCCGAAGAGTATGGCGCTTACCTTGCCAGCGAGATCAAACGCTGGGATGCAGTCGTGAAAAGCAGTAAAACCGAGCCGCAATAAATGATTCTGAGACTCGAACGCAAGTAATGCCCACGCTAACCGACTCGGCACTTGGGTTTTACTTGCCGCCGGCGCTAGCATGGGCATACGTAATATTGACTGTTGTGGCGAATTCTCGCTAGGCCTCAATATCTAAGTCTGAGTTTTTGTGTATCGTTGCGGTCTATGATCCACATTATCGAACTTCGCTTGCCCGTCGATCACCCGCCCGAGGCACTATCGGCGGCAATCGTCACGCGCCTGGGCATCCCCGTCAGCGAGCTCTTAAAGATCGAGATCTTTAAACGAAGCTACGACGCACGTAAAAATATTGCGCTGTCCTTTACCTATATTGTTGACGTCGTTGTCAAACATGAGGCCGCAGTCCTTAAACGCTTTGTTGACGATCCGCAGGTTCGCTTAACGCCCGATACAAGCTATCACTTTGTTGCGCAGGTCACAGAGCAGGCGCGTCGCCCCGAACTCAGACCCGTTGTAATTGGTTTTGGTCCCTGTGGGATATTTGCGGCGTTATTACTTGCGCAGATGGGGCTGAAACCGCTGATTCTTGAGCGCGGCAAAGCGGTGCGCGAACGCACACAAGACACCTGGAAACTCTGGCGTAAAAACGTTTTAAATCCAGAATCCAATGTGCAGTATGGTGAAGGTGGTGCAGGTACATTTTCAGATGGCAAACTCTACAGTCAGATCAAAGACCCAAAGTTTTATGGTCGCAAGGTGATTCAAGAGTTCATCAAAGCAGGCGCCCCAGAAGAGATTTTGTATGTGGCCAAGCCGCATATCGGCACGTTTCGCTTAGTAGGTATCGTTGAAACCATGCGCGAAGAAATCATCGCACTAGGCGGTGAAATTCGTTTTTCGCAAAAAGTGACTGGGTTTGATATTGAGTGCGAGCAGATCCGTGGCGTGCAGCTCGAAAATGGCGAGCACATTGCTGCAGATCATGTCATTTTGGCGCTTGGCCATAGCGCGCGCGACACCTTTGAGGCCTTGCACGAGGCGGGGGTCTATCTTGAGGCCAAGCCTTTCTCAGTCGGCTTTCGCATTGAACATCCACAATCAATGATTGATCGCGCGCGGCTGGGGCCACATGCCGGCAATCCGTTGATTGGCGCCGCCGACTACAAACTGGTGCACCACGCCAACAATGGCCGCAGTGTCTATAGCTTTTGCATGTGTCCAGGCGGTACGGTCGTGGCCGCGGCCTCAGAGCCCGGGCGCTTGGTCACCAATGGCATGAGTCAGTATTCGCGCAACGAGCGCAATGCGAACGCCGGTATTGTGGTGGGGATCACACCTGAAGATTACCCAGGCGGCCCGTTGGCCGGCATTGCGTATCAACGGGCGATTGAGTCTAAGGCTTTTGAGTTGGGCGGCGGCACCTACGAAGCCCCCGGGCAATTAGTGGGTGATTTTTTAATGGGGCGTGCGTCAACCGCGTTTGGTAGCGTCACGCCCTCTTATAAACCGGGCGTGCATCTCACCGACTTGGCCAGCAGCCTGCCAGCGTATGCCATCGAGGCCATTCGCGAGGCACTGCCCGCCTTTGAGAAAAAAATCAAAGGCTTTTCAATGCACGATGCTGTCTTAACCGGTGTTGAAACCCGCACATCGTCGCCCTTGCGTATGACGCGTGGTGCAGATTTTCAAAGTCTGAATGTCAAAGGGCTGTATCCAGCAGGCGAAGGTGCAGGCTACGCCGGTGGCATTTTATCGGCCGGGGTCGACGGTATCAAAGTGGCCGAAGCCGTCGCACTGAGCTTATTGACGCACTGATTGCTATGAGATGTACCAAATCGTGCGGAATTATGCGGCCACTGCCTGATACACCCTGATTCGTGCCTGAATCTTTTTTTTAAACTCGCGGGTCGCTACACGCATATCGTACTCAGCCTGAAGATTCAGCCAAAATCGTGGCTCCATCGAGAAATAGATGCCGAGCCTTAAGGCCGTATCGGCCGTAATCGGACGCTGTCCGTTGACAATTTCACTGATGCGACTCGCGGACACATCAATATCGGCGGACAAACGTCGCGCAGTAATTGTCATCGGCTTCATAAATTCTTCGAGCAGGATTTCTCCTGGATGAATCTCTTGTAGGCGCTTGGTCATCGCTACTTCCTAGTGATAGTCAACAATTTCAACTTGGTAGGCTCCGTCGTCATGCCACACAAAACACAGCCGCCACCTGTCATTGATTCGAATACTGTGCTGGCCTTTACGGTCGCCACGTAGCGCCTCGAGTCGATTGCCGGGCGGTACTCGCAGCGTCTGCAATGTACTTACCGCATGTAGGCAAAGCAATTTTCTCCTTGCGATGCGTTCGATCGCTTTGAAGCGGATCACCTCGGTACTTTTGAATAAGGCCTCAGTCTCGGCGCATAAAAACGATTGAATCATTAAAAGTATATTCCGTTAAACAGATTCCGTCAAACAGAATATTTGTTTGACTTTATAGTTTAGGAAATTGGCGCCACAAAAAAACCCGTGATATCCACGGGTTGATCAAAACATCCTAGCAATTCAAGAGCCGGTTGATTGCCAGCCTTGTTAGCCTTAACTAGCTCAACGCGCGCGACAACACCCGACCTGGTCGTGCACTGGTCGCTTTGCCCTGCGCCCAAACGACCTCACCATTCACAATCACCGTATGAATGCCTTTTGCCAACGCAATCGGATTGTCGTAAGTGGCCACTTCATCAATGATCGCTTCATCAAACAAGGTCAAGTCAGCAAACGCACCTTCTTTGATGACACCGCGATCAGTCAGACCAAAATTCATTGCAGTCAGGCCAGTCATTTTATGCACGGCTGTTTCAAGCGAAAACAGTTTAAGCGAACGCCGATAGTGACCCAACACGCGCGGGAACGTTGACCATAACCTTGGATGCGGCGAAGCGTCGTGCGGCAACCCATCTGAACCAATCATGGTCGGGCCGAATTGCAAAATCTTTTGCACATCGCCTTCATCCATCCTGAAATAAATAGCACCGGCAGGAAGCAGCTTGGCGACCGCTTCTTTTTCTGACAGGCCCATTTGCTTGGCGATCTTGTCGAGGTCTTGCCCGGCGTACTGGGGAAACGGTTTGGACCAGGTCACAATGACACGCGAGGAGGTCTCGGCGCGGCTATAGGACAGCACCGTTGAGCCTGCCGTGTAAGGATAGCAATCCAAACAAATCGGTTGCTTCGCCATATTTTTTTGAATGTACGCCAGAGTCTCGTCTGAGCGACCATAGTTCTTTGCGCCAATCACCTTGTGATGCGAAATCACAACCGGTACGTCCGTTTCACGACCAATCCTAAAGGTCTCTTCGAGCGAGTCAATCACGCCATCGGCCTCATCGCGCATATGGGTGCAATACAGGCCGTTATATTTTTTTAACGGGCGACAAATTTCGATGACTTCTTCGGTAGGCGCTGCAACGGCAGGCTCATAAAAAAGCCCCGTCGACACACCGATCGCACCCGCCTGCATCGCTTCAACCACCAACTCGCGCATTGCCGCAATTTGCGTCGCAGTCGCCGGTTGCTCAAGATCATCCATCGTTGCCACACGAAGCGTGGTGTGACCCACCAGCATGGCGCGATTGGTGGTTGAGGGTTGCGCCCGCAAGGCATCCAAATAGGCTTTGAAAGTGGCAAATTTAAACCACTTGCCTTCGTCATCAAGCAGATTCAAGGGCGGGGTCACCGGGTCAGGGATCGGGCGGGGCATCGGAGCCAAAGAGACCCCACAGTTGCCACCAATGATCGTGGTCACCCCCTGACTGACTTTAGGCGTCATCTCTGGATTCGAGAGCATCAGGCGATCATCGTGCGTGTGCGCATCGATGAAGCCAGGTGCCGCGACCTGCCCCTTTAGATCAATCTCTGTTTTGCCAGAAGATGCCGAAAGATCATCGATTTTGACTATGCGATCGCCGTTAATACCGATATCTGCAGCATAGCGGATCGCTCCGGTGCCGTCGACGATCGTGGCATGACGGATCAACAGGTCAAAAGAATTCTGCATAAAAGGCCTTTTTAGTGATTTTGAGCGATTTCGGCGCCTGAAATCCTTTGATTTATAAAGGTATTTGAACCAATCGCCAATCCGAAGCTAAAACTATATACTGATTTCAACAGAGATCAGGGTTCAGACGTAAAAGCCGTCTGCCCTCGACCCGCCAGACTTTCACGCAGCGCCTTCACGCGTACCGAGGTTTTTATGCAAGTCTTTTCTGACACCGCTTCGATCGATGTCGCCGACATCACCCCCTACTTAGGCAAACTGATTCGCTTTAGACGTGATCTCCATGCCCATCCTGAATTACGCTTTGAAGAAGTGCGCACCTCAGACCAGGTCGCCGCTTACTTGCAAGAGCTGGGCTTGGACGTGCATCGCGGTCTTGGCAAAACCGGTGTGGTGGCCACTTTGCGTGGCCGTGGTGCACAAGCTGGTGACTCCGCACGCATGCTGGCCTTGCGTGCCGACATGGATGCCCTACCCGTCACTGAATTGAACCAGTTTGAACACGTCAGTACCTACGCCGGGCGTATGCACGCCTGCGGCCACGACGGTCACACCGCCATGCTGTTGGGCGGCGCCACTCTACTGGCTGCCAACCCCGACTTCAACGGCACCGTCCATTTTATTTTTCAACCGGGCGAAGAAGGTGGTGCAGGTGCTCGCGCAATGATCGAAGACGGCTTGTTTGATAAGTTTCCTGCCAAGGCTGCCTTCGCTTTACATAACTGGCCCGTACTACCCGCCGGTCAAATGGGCGTGCGTGTCGGCCCCATCATGGCAGCGGCCAATCGTTTTGAAATTCGAGTCAGCGGCAAGGGCGGTCATGCCGCGCAACCACACATTGGCGTTGATCCGATCCCCGTGGCCTGCACCATCGTCGGTCAATTGCAAACGCTGGTGTCGCGCGGTACCGACCCGCTAGACAGCGCAGTGGTCACCGTTGGCAAGATCGAATCAGGCACCGTTGAAAACATCATCCCCAACGAAGCCATCATTTATGGCACCACTCGTGCGTTAACCCAAGAGACCTTAAATCGCCTGACGGTGGGCCTTGAGCGAATCAGTGAGCATATCGCTGCAGCACATGGCGCGACCGCAAAATTTATTCTCAAGCCAGGCTATCCCAGCACCGACAACCATCCAAAAGAAGCCGCGTTTATGGCAAAAATGATGGCCGCCACCGTTGGTGTCGAAAATGCTTTTGATAACATCCCACCCGCTATGACGGCTGAAGACTTCAGCTTCATGCTGCTTAAGGTCCCCGGCGCCTATGGCTTTATCGGCAATGGCAAAGGCGGCAAGCCCGGCATCAGTCTGCACAACGCTGCTTATGACTTTAACGACGACATTCTGGGCGTAGGTGCGCAATTCTGGGATCGCCTTGCGCGTGAATGGTTTAAGACGCAAGTCTAAAAACTAAGCAGCGGCACCTGCAGCAATCTGCGCGCCCTCATCGCCAAGATCCCAAAACAAGCCTGCCATGAGTTGCAACGACTCGCGGGCAACTGAGCCCAGCATGTGTTCATTTGGGGCGTGTTGCGAGCAGGCTGCGTATGAGTGCGGTACCCATACGGTTGGTAAACCTAAGATCTTTGAGAAAGCATCGTTAGGTAAGGTGCCGCCCAAGTTGGGTAAAACATCAACCCTTTTACCGGTGCTGCGCGTAATGGATGCGACCGCCATTTTGACCCAAGGATTATCGGGATCTAAGCGCGTCGCTTCGGCCGCCTCGCCACGACTGGCGGCTGCCTCAACATCGGTAAAGCCGTGCGTATCAAGGTGGTCACGAATATGCTTTAAAAAGTTTTCGTTATCGCTACCCACGACATAACGTAACTGACAAAACGCAATCGCGTAACCAGGGATCGAATTCACAGGCGCGTCTGGATTGCCGGTTTTAAAGGCAAGGGTTTCAAAGGTGTTCCAGGCAAACACACGCTCGGCTGGTGTGAGGCCTGGTTCGGCCCAATCAGGATCAATCTCAGGATCATTGGGCCCACCACCGACATCAATATTGGCGAGTGCCCGTTTGACGTTTTCAGGTAGCGAACTCGGCAACAGTTTGGGCACCAGAATGCGCCCCTTCGCGTCGACCATCGAGGCAATCGCATGCGCTAAGCGAATGCCAGGGTTACGCAGCAACCCACCCCAATTACCCGAGTGATGCGCACCTTGGCGCAGATTTAATTTCAACTCAAAATTAAACGCACCGCGCGAACCTAAAAATAAAGTCGGGCGCGAGGCTGAGACCCGCGGACCATCTGACGCTAAAAATAAATCTGCCTTTAACAAGTCAGCATATTGTTCACATACTTCGCGCAAACCAGGCGAACCCATTTCTTCGCCCATCTCAAATAACAGCTTGATGTTGTAGCCCAAGCGTCCAGCACGCGCACTGAGCACTTGTTCAAGCGCAGCGAGGTTAATCGAGTGCTGGCCTTTATTATCTGCGGTGCCACGACCATACCAACGATCGCCTTGAATCTTCAACGCCCAAGGGGCTAAGCCCTCGTTCCATTGCGGTGCGTAACCTCGCACGACATCGCCATGTCCGTAGCTCAGCACGGTGAAATCAGCGCCTGACTCAAGCCGTTCGGCCACTAAAAACGGGCCACGATCTTCGACTGGATTTGGGATGATTTTGCAGGTGAACCCCATGGTCTTTAAATACGGGGTGAGCTCTTGCGTGAGATACGAAGTGAGGATCTCGACCTTGCCCGGCTCTTGACTCTCGGTGGCCATCCCAACACGACGGGCAAGCGTGGCCTGAAAGTGACCTTGATCAAAGTAGGCAGTAGCGAGATCGATGGATTGTTGACGGCTCATGGGTGGGCTCACGTAAACGTTATCTAATTAGAAAATATTACTAAGTATTCGTAGGGAATGAATCATCTGCAGCGAATGAGCCATCTGTAGTGCATGGATCATCTGTCATCAATGAATCATCTGCTTTTAATGAATCATACGTTCTTAATGATACGTCACAGAGCCCTGATTCGGCATCAATTCCATTAACGCCTCTTTACTCGTCTCGCGCTGACCAATTGCCGTCACATCAAACCACTGGGCACGACTGGACAACTCAGTCAAGAGCTGACACACACCTAAGCCCAAATGCGCTGAGAGGTTCAAGTTCACGGGTTGCAGGGGCTCGATCAAAAAGGTAAAGGTCAGCCCGGTATCGGTTTGTTGACAAGCCGCGTTATTCACCAAGACCGCTGCACGACCAACATTCAAGACATTACCTTCGGGCGCACGCTCTTCAAACGGCGCCGTGTCTTTGCCAATTTGTCCAAGCGCGGCAGGCGCTTCATTCGCACTTGCAATTGGCGCGGCTGCCGCGGCGCCAGCCTTTGCTGCATGGGTAGCAGGTGGCGAAATGCGCTGCAACAAAACCGACAGACTGTCGAGCATAAAGCGCACAATCCGTCTCGTGAGCACCAAGGTCAAGTGTTGTTCAACCCCCATGTTAATCCGCAGTACCATGCGGTCTTCAACATCGATGTAGTTGAGCTGAATTTGAGAGATTTCCATAAACTCGCTTAAGAAAAAACGCCAAGAACCTTAAAGCAACGCCCTGACGACAAACGCTTGAATCAAACTTGGTTAATAATAGCCTTTGTGGCCAAATGACCGAATTAGAATTCAAACGATTTATCGCGTTGGCTGACTGGCCGTTCAACCTTTAAGCCCTTACCCAATGACCAACCGCGTCTACCGTATCGTCACCGTAGTCGGTGCTGCCCAAATTATTTCGCATGCAGGCGCCTATTATTTAGCCGCAGTGATGGCAGTCCCCGCGAGTATTGAGCTATCGATTTCAAGCGCCACGGTGTATGCGGGCCTGTCTCTTGCGCTAGCCGTCTCGGGGCTTGCCGGCCCAACGGCCGGAAAGCTGGTGGATCGCTTTGGCGGCCGTCCAGTACTGATTGCCTCAAACTTGTTGCTGGCAGCTGGGCTTTCGATGCTGGCGCTCGCTCAAGGGCTCGGTCTATTATTGCTGGCCTATGCGGTACTAGGACTAGGCATGGCCACCGGAATGTTCGAGGTCGCCTTTGCTGCCATCGTACGCATATTTGGAAAAAAATCACATAACGCACTCGTTGGGGTCACGATGGTCGCGGGATTTGCCAGCGTCGCGGGCTGGACCATCTCAGTGTTTGTCGAGGCGCGCTACGGTTGGCGCGGGGCCTGCTGGTTTTGGGCAGCGATGAACGTACTCGTTGCGCTGCCCCTCAACGCCTTAATTCCACTGGCCTCTGACGCCGCTGACACCGCGGCCCCAGCTGAGGCACACAATCACACCCCGCAGCCAGACGCAGTGGTGCACGACCCCAAGCGTGAAAAATACATCACGGTACTACTGGCCTTTGTTTTCGCTTCAAGCGGCTTTATCAGCATGGGCATGATGTCACACCTGCCTCGATTGTTAGAAGGGGTTGGCGTGCCTCTCTTGATCGCCTTTTCGATTGGCGCGCTCGTGGGCCCCGCTCAGATTACAGGTCGAATCCTCGACTTCACGTTTCTAAGACGGCTACACCCCTTGATTGGTACGCGCATTGCAGCGCTAGCTCACCCAATAGGCATCGCTGTCTTGGTAGTTTTGGGCGCCCCCTTTGCCGCTCTCTTTGTCATTTTGCATGGCTTGGGTAACGGCATCTTGATTATTGCCAAAGGAACCTTACCCCTAGCCCTGTTTGGCCCGCAAGGCTTTGGCCATCGTCAGGGTTGGCTCACCATGCCCGCCAAGTTCGCACAAGCCATCGCCCCCTTCACGTTTGGCTTAGCGCTCACGCAATGGGGCACTGGGGTGCTTTGGCTGACCTTTGGGCTCGCCATGTGCAGCTTTGCGGCGCTTTGCTTGATTGCAATTAAACCGTCTGCACAACCGTCACATGAGGTTTAATTTTTTTCAACACCGCTGTCAGCGCGGCGCAACATTCTGATAAATTGGGCACACTACGCCCTGAACGAATAAAAAATCAAACTAGGAGACCGCATCCAACATGATGCTGCTTGAACACGACGCCAAGGTTTTGCTAGCGCAATTTGGTATTTCAATCCCGCTTGGCGTACTCGCCAATCGCTTAGCTCACCCAGCGGTGAGCTACCCGTGCTTTGTCAAAGTACAGATCCCTGTTGGCGGGCGCGGCAAAGCGGGCGGTATCCTCAGGGCCAATAACGCGCCAGAGCTTGAGCAGGCGCTGCACAAGCTAGTGGGTGCGACCGTACGCGGTCACCGCGTGCACGAGTGTCGCATCGAGCAGCCCGCCTCAGGGCAAGAGTGCTACGTCAGTCTGATGCTTGATCCCTCGTCAGGCAAAGTCATTATTTTGATGTCAGCTAAAGGTGGCGTTGAAGTTGTGCAACATTCCGCCGCCGGCGCCATGCTGCAACAGCAGGCAAACTTTGAGGTAAGCGCCGTCAAACTTGCCGCGCAAGAACTTGCACAACAACTCCCTAAATTTGCACAAGCGGCGTTAACCCAGGCGGCGCATCAACTGTGCGACGCTTTATTTAAGCTCGAGCTCACCCTAACTGAAATCAATCCACTCTTCGTACAACCCGACGGCAGCTGGATTGCCGGTGACGCAAAACTTGTTGCTGATGACAATGCCATCGAACGTCAGCCACTTTTACTCGCATTATTAAAAGAGCGCGGTCATGCCTATCCTGAGGCCTCTCTTAAAATCGATCACGGTTTTGATTTCGTGCGACTCGACGAAGACGGCGATGTCGGTATGCTCACAACTGGCGCGGGCCTCAGCATGCAACTAGTCGATGAACTGACCCGCCGCGGCTGCAAACCTTTTAATTTTGTCGATATTCGTACAGGTCAATTTCGAGGCGAACCTACCCGCTTAATTCAAGTGCTTCGCTGGATTGGCGAAGGCAAGAATGTCAAAGTGATTTTGATGAACTTCTTTGCTGGCGTCACTGACTTAGCAGAGCTCTCACGTCTGATTCTGATCGCGCTCGAACAAACACAAGATATCAAAATCCCAATTGTGATTCGCTTAATTGGTAATGGTCTCAAGACAGCCATCGAGACACTGACAAGCGCCAACGCTTCATTGGTCGTTGAAACTGATTTAGAAAAAGCGGTCGATCAAGTCGTCGCACTCGCACGGGGGCACGCAGCATGACAACCCACCTCTTCCCCAATGATCCCTTGGCACTTTTATTCGACCCAACTGCACCCTTACCCACCATCGTGCAAGGCATTAC
>JABMMM010000109.1 GCA_013205565.1 Alcaligenaceae bacterium
CGCACGGCTGTCGTCCGGATCTTGTCGTTGAATTTTTCGCGTAACGTTTTTGATTTTTGGCCCGAGGTCCAGCAAGACCAGTGGTTGCCGATTGCGGCCAGTACGACTTGCCTGCTAGTGATCATCGTCTCTGTGGCATGGGTGCTCACGCGTACGCCGCGCGAAACTCGGCTGTATCTTGTCTTGCTGCTCGTTCTGCCCACTGCCCTGTTATTGCTTCCAGACTTGTTATTTGGGGGCATTCGCTCGACGAACGCCCGCTATTTAATGCCCGTTTGGCTGGGGCTGCTCGCGGCGTTAGCGCTGGCGCTCGACCAGGGTTTCGCGCGCGCGGGGCGAGCCAGAGTGGTTGCTGGGCTTGGCTTGGTGTGCCTTGTCGGGTTGGCAATGGCGACCAATATTTTGCATGCGCAGCAGGCAGCCCCCTGGCCTAAATCTCTGAGTATCAGTTTGCCTGAGGTGGCTCGGGTGATGAATCAATCAGAGCGTCCCCTTGTAGTGGGTAACCAAGAAAGGCATCACCCAGGCAATCTGTTTGCGTTGGCGAACTTGTTAAAACCCGAGACGAAGATGCAATTTGTACCGATTGCGCTCGAAGCGAGCTGGATTCTGCCTGCGCATCAAGGGGCGGTGTATTTATATAGTCCGACCGAACAGTTTCGTCGGGCGTTAGAAAAAAATAATCAGGTGACCACAAAGCTGGTCGTTGAGGATTTATTTTTACAGTTGTGGAAAGTTGAGGACTAACTTCGGTTGTCTTTGGTTGTCATTACCGGGTGACCTTAGTGTTGTAACCAAGGCGCGGTGTGTCGCCAGTCTGTCGTGCCCCCCCACGATAGCAGGGCGCTCAAAAAGTCCCGCAAGCGTTTTTGAGGCGGTGGTATCCATTGCGAAATCGTGACCGACTTTAATTCTGACCCCAACGATTGTGTTGTGGGTGCGAATTTACCAGCGAGTTCTTCGCTGCAGGTGGGCCAGGTATTGACATGAAAGCGCATCGGCAAGTGGGGAATCGGCGTTGGCGCGCCGGCTCGCCGAACATGAACGAGCTTGTCATCGACAAACCAGCGAAGCTCTTCGGGCTCCCATTCGATTGCGTAGCGATGAAAGTCAAGTGAGGCATCAAAACCAAGATCGATTAAGACGGGGGTGCCGCGCAGGCCATAGTTATACAAATCACCTTCTTGCCCCGGGTTATAAAAAACGTTGATCAGCATTTTGGTTGTGTCGTTGCCTAAAAACTCGGCATCGATCTCTTGCCAGGGATCAAAGCGATACAGAAAGAAGCTTGAAACGACGCCAGGCTCTTTGGCAGGTTTAAAAACGGCTTCAAAGCGGCCGTATTTAAATCGCGCTTCAGGGGTGTCTTTGGTCGTGAGGTCAGCCGCGGTGAAAGCGCGGTCTTGTGCGACCTCGCGGTTAATGTCGAGTTTGACGCCTCCTTGTCCAAGCAAGACAACATTGTTTGGCGAAAAGACAGCCTGATTACAAAAAAAGGTGGTGTCCATGCGCTCCCAATAGCTTGGGTCGAGAGTTTTAAAGGCGTCGGCGCGCAGCTCTTTAAAGTTACCAGAGCGATTTCCTTGTCTAGGGGCAACATCCATTGTCTTAGTACAATAATCCGAGTTTTTCTTAAAAGAGACTATCCAGGGGTCGGTGTCAAACTGCTGCGCAGAGCACGCCGCAGCCGTTGCTGGAAGCGAGGTTGCGGGTCGGTACAGCACACCGATAAAAAAAATGATTCCAGCCAAAACAAAAATTGTGCGCAGCATAGGACGAATCCGATTAAAAACCGCATGAACGTAAAAGGTGTTGGGGTAAAAGGTGTCGGGGGAAGAGGTGTCGGGTTCAGAGGCGGCCTTCGCCGACCGAGACACAGCCCGCCAGTGACCTTGCCCGGTCAAAAAATCTAACAGACCAAGCAAGATCCCGGCAATATCTAAATAAAATGCGAGCGGATAGGTTCCTAAACTCTTAAAGACAGTGCGCCCGGTGAACTGTCTGAACCCTAGCAGACCAAGTAATAACACCGTCAAGGGCGCGCACAAGCCGATTAGACCGATGACTTGCACGAACCCAGGAATCGGTAGCGCTGCACGCGACCAGTCGCCGACCAGCCCCGCATGCAGCACGTTCATGGCGATGATAAACGCAGGTGCAAACCAGCCCCAGAGCAATAAAACCTCTGCGACACTTGCCGTTGCCGTCGTCCTAGCCGTGCGCTGCGTCACAGCAACGCCATAAGAAAAAAGCAAGCTTGCAACTAAGGCAGTCAGTTCAGACAACCACGAAAGCTCGCCAAAAAAGTACACCCCGATCAACGCGTGTAAAGCAAATACACCCAAGACAATTAAATAATGCGTGCCATGTAAAAGAAACTGAAGCCGATCGCGCGAGCGAAGGGGGGCCGCAAACAGTAGCGGAAGGTGTTTAAAAAAAGCGGTCGTATGGCCACTGGCCCAACGTCGTCGTCTGGCCAAAAAGCTATACAAATCAGGCGAAGTCTCTTCGCGCGAACCGCTATAAGGATTTGCGACGACCTTGAGTCCGCGCATGAACAGGCTGTAGCTCAAGTCAATATCTTCAGTCAGGCAATGCGTCAGAGGCGAAGACTTTAACAAGTCGGTGCGCATGACCGCGGTTGTGCCAGTAAAAAAAACACTTAAGCCAAGGCGCGTAAAGGCCCTATTAAAAAGCTCGCAGCCAATATGCTGATGCAGTGAATCCCAAAAGCTGAAAAACCCATTCGTGCGTAACGGCTGTCGGCGACTTTGAACGATTGCCGCAGGTTGCTCGACTAACAAAAGAAGTGAAGTGCGCAGCCAGTCGCGGTGCGCTTGATGATCGCAATCGAGGATCGCAACAAAAGGGGTGTCGAGTTGTGCGACAAGCCAGTTAATTTTTTCGCTCTTTGGATCCACGCCAGCAAGCGCCAGAAAGAGCGTTTTGTTCCCCTCCCGGTAAAGCTTAATGACATCACTCTTGCCTAGTTCCGCAGGAGCGGCACTCAGTGACTCAAGCAGGGCCAAGGCAGTCAGCTCGCGGTCGTCTCGTCGTGCGAACAGCTGTCGCAAACAGTTCAGCGA
>JABMMM010000110.1 GCA_013205565.1 Alcaligenaceae bacterium
ACTATACCTTGGGCCTTTGCCGTCAATCCGCGCATCCTGCCCTCGCTAAACAATTAGCGCAATGGCTAACGGGCGCTCAATCTGAGCACATTCGGCGCCAAGGTGGTTTTGAATTTTAAGCAGCTTGTGACACCAAGTCACTCGAGCTTACCAATCTTTTGCACCAGCGCTTTCATTGCCTCTGCATCGACCTGAACATAGGCAGAGAACTCTTTTGCGTCTTGGTACTGCATCACGGTGCCGGCTGCTATCAAGGCTTTTTGCGTTGCCGCGTCGTTTGCGGCAAAGTGCGCAGCCTCACGCAGTTTTTGCACAATTGGCTCTGGCACCTCTGCGGGCACAAACAAACCGGCCCACTGTGCGTACACAATTGGCACACCCAGCGCGGTCAAGCTTGGCACCTCGGGTAAAGCGGCGAGTGTGCCAGGCCCCCAATGGGCCAAGGCACGTAGCTTACCTGCTTGGATTTGCTGAACGACGCTGGCAGGTCCAGTTGAGAGCACCTCGATCTGTCCGCCCAACAATGCAGCAACGGCTGGACCGGCCCCCGTATAGGGCACGTGCAACATTTTGGTGTTCGTGGCGACCGTGAGCTGCTCAATGGGGATATGCATCGAACCGTAGTTGCCTGACGAGCCAAACGATACCTTTGCAGGATTTGCTTTGACATACGCAATAAATTCGGCGTAGGTCTTCCAGGGGCTCTCGGCCTTTACCACCAACACAGTCGGATCCGCCGCAAAGCGTGCAATCGGTTTGAGCTGGCTGAGCTGATACATGGGCGCGCGGTTCAGCACCTTATCCGCCTCGGGGATCACCACGACCGAGGACAAGGCAAACAGCACGTGATAGCCGTTTGGCTCGGCTCGGGCGACCTGCGCCATACCAATACCGCCCCCTGCCCCCGCTTTGTTTTCAATCACCAGCGTTTGATTCAAAAACTGTCCCATCGCGCGTGCAACCGGACGCGCCACAATATCGGCTACGCCCCCGGGCGGAAATGGCACCACCACACTGATCGGCCGATTAGGGTAGGCGTCTTGGGCCACGCCCAAGGACGGGGCACCTAACCACAAGGCCAGCGCACCCAAAATATTCAGGCTCTGTTTAAGCTTGCTCAAGTCGTTCTCCAGAACTACCGTTTTTATGTAATGATGGCTATAGATTATGTAGCGGTATTCCTTCAACCATATCATTAAAAACCTAGGAAGACATCAAGTGAAAATTTTAATTTTGGGTGCGGGCGGTGTAGGCGGTTATTTTGGGGCTCGTTTGCTGAAAGCGGGCGCCGATGTCACCTACCTGTTGCGCGAAAAACGTCAGGCAAAGATTTTGGCCGAAGGCCTGATCATCGAGACACCCACAGAGACCTTTACCGTTCAACCTAAAACCATTACCCGCGAGCAACTCAAGCCAGAGTATGACTTGATCGTGCTTGCGCCAAAATCCTTTGACTTCGAGGACGCCCTCGCCTCGCTTGAGGGTGCAAGCAGCAAAGGTGTCTTTTTACCTTTCTTAAATGGCTTGGATCACATCCAGCAACTCGATACAAAGTTTGGCAAAGACCGCGTCATGGGCGGTGTCGCTCAAATCGCAGCGACGCTTTCACCAACAGGTGCCGTCAAGCAACTCACTGACCTTCACATGCTGACCGTTGGCCATCGTTCCACTGCACACGAGAAAGTCGCACGCGACTTCTTTGCGCTCTGTGAGAACTCAGGCTTTGATCGCTTGTATAGCGAAAATATCGAACAATCGTTGTGGGATAAGTGGGTCTTTTTGGCTAGCTTAGCGGGCATGACCACCTTATGTCGTGGTCACGTCGGTAAAATCTCAGCGACACCTTGGGGAGTCGAAAGTACCACCAGTTTTTATGCCGAAAGCTGCGCGATCGCCGCGGCCAATGGTTTTCCAACCAAAGACGCTGCACAAAAACGCTCTCTTGACATGCTGACCAACGTGAAGTCAAGCTTCGCCGCTTCGATGCTTAGGGATCTGACGCAAGGCAACATGACTGAGCACGAGCATATTCTTGGGCAGATGATTCAACGCGGGGTGAGTAAAGGCGTTTCGTGCCCGTTGTTAAAACTCGCGCATACGCATTTGGTTGTTGAGCAAGATAAAAGCCAATAACCGGTGTCTCAAGCTCTTAGCAAAAAGCTGGGGCACTGGCAGTGAAACACTTGCTCGGTTTAGTAAATTCCTGCTATAACTCGTTACGCGTTCGATCAAATAATCAAAAATCTAAAACCGATTAGCTGCGCTACCGCAGGGGACACACGTGATTGAAAATATTTTTGGCCAACCTTTGGGCGGTATTGTGCAGGTCGCCTATGTCGTTGAAGACTTGCAAAAATCGATTGCTGAATTTAGTCAAAAATTTAATATCGGTCCTTGGTTTTACTCAAATGGCTACACGCTGAAAGAAGCCTCATATCGGGGCAAACCCACCGATATGCGGATGGGGCTGGCACTGAGTTTCTCGGGCAACATGTGCTTTGAAGTGATTCAGCCGCTTGATGACAAGCCTTCTGTGTATTGGGATGTCATCAAGAAAAAGGGCTATGGGTTTCATCATTTAGGCATGGCGACCACCCAGTACGAGGTCGACGTGGCTCGCTATCAAAAAATGGGCTATGTCTTGGCCTTTGAGGGCCTGACGCCACGCGGCATTCGGTTTGCCTACTTTGACACCACAGGCGACTTACCGGGCATGCTTGAACTGATCGAATACAACGATACTCAGTTGAAGTTTCTGTCTTTAATGCAACAAGCTTCGGTGAACTGGGATGGCAAAGATCCGTCTAGAAAAATCGAAATTATTACCAATCAATTAACCTAATAACGACTCGCTGAAGTCGTATGGATAACTGGAGACAATGATGCAGACATTCATCAAAAAGCAGCTAAAAAACTGGGCCATATCCTGTGCGAGCCTGATCGCGCTAACTTGTATCGCGCCTACAAACGCGCAGACTCTAGAGTTCGCCTCAGTATTTCCTGAGTCAGACTTCTCTTCGCTTTCCGTCAAGCACTGGACAGAGG
>JABMMM010000111.1 GCA_013205565.1 Alcaligenaceae bacterium
GCTTAGAGGAGCCGAAGCTAACGAGTTTATTTGGAACGTTGAACATACAGACGGAGAGAGAATCTTTTGTAGAGTCATCGCCAAAAAATAATTTTGATGATCTTTTTGGCCGATTATTGCGGCCACCACGAACATTCTCTTAATTCGGCAAATCAGTAGCCGCACTTTTTAATAGCGCGGTTCGGTCAAATTAATGAGGATTATCAATGGCATCCGACGCTCACTGCTCGTTGGCGGTAATTAACAATTGCACCCGGCGTTGTCGAATAAACACTTGGACTGCATCCACGACTGAGCGGGGTGGTTTGAAATGACCACCAAGCGAATGGTTAGTTTAATTTGTCCGGTTTATAACGAGGCCAAATGTATTGAAGCCTTTTATGAAGCCTTGACAGCAGAAATCGAGCGCCTCCCCGAATATCAGTTCGAGGTAATTTGCATAGATGATGGCAGTGATGATGCATCTCTTGACCTTTTACTTGCGTTGGCCGAGGCAGATAGCCGATTTAAAGTTATTGAGCTATCTCGCAACTTCGGAAAGGAAGCTGCACTTACAGCTGGCATCGATGTTTCGCTTGGGGAGCTAGTTATTCCGTTTGACTCTGACTTGCAAGATCCTCCCTCGCTAATTGGACGTCTCATTCAAGCTTGGGAAGAAAATGATGTCGACGTAGTGCTTGCGAAGAGATCCAATCGACAGGTTGATACGTTGACCAAGCGCGCAAGCGCCGCGGCATTTTATGACACCTATAACTTACTCGCCCACATCAAGATTCCCAAAAATGTAGGCGATTGTCGACTCATGACAAGGGATGTCGTGGAGGTACTGAAATCGTTACCTGAAAATCAGCGATTCATGAAGGGGTTATTTGCATGGGTCGGATTCAAAGCTTGCACCATTGAGTACATTAGACAAGTCCGCGCATCTGGAGTTACGAAATTCGCAGGTTGGAAACTATGGAATTTTGCGCTGGAGGGCATAACCAGCTTCAGTACATTACCCCTGCGATTTTGGACATACATAGGCACAGCCAGTGCGTTACTCACTGTTATCTATGCAATTTTTATCATCGGTAGAACTTTAATTTTCGGTATTGATGTTCCCGGATATGCGTCGCTTTTCGTTGCGTTTCTCTTCTTTGGTAGTGTCCAGTTGATTGGTATTGGTATTCTTGGTGAGTATGTAGGTCGGACGTATATAGAAAGTAAACGTCGCCCAACGTACGTCATCAGAAAGACACATGCTTGGGCTCCTGGTGTCGACAACGAACGTTCGAACAACTTGCACAAATCGACCTTACGCGCTTTCAAAGCAATGGAGAGATCGTAAGCGATTCGTTTCGCGTGAATCATTTTTCATTGGCCTTTTTGCGCTTGGTACTTTTATGACTCAATTGAATTTAATACGTTTTATTTTTGTAGCGGCTCTAGTGAGACTTTCTTTGCTAGGGCTATCCCCAATTATGGACAGCACCGAAGCACGCTATTCCGAAATTGCGCGAATTATGGCAGAACTTAATGATTGGGTTACACCGTGGTTTAGCTATAACGTACCCTTCTGGGGAAAGCCACCTATCGCTTTTTGGATGACAGCGATTAGCTTTGAAATTTTTGGTGTGAACGAGTTCGCAGCGCGCTTCCCGCACTGGCTCGCAGGGATGCTAGTGCTTTGGATTGTATGGGGTATGAAGCCAAACACCAGCCCGATCGCGACGATTTATGCTGTCGCACTTTTAATGGGTTCTGCGCTATTTTTTGTGGCGAGCGGTGCCGTGACGACTGATATGGCACTGGTCGTTGGCACAACCTTATCCATGAGAGGCTTTTGGGGTGCTCTACAGGGAAATGGGAGTAGACATAAATCGGAGGGATGGCTGCTTTTTGTCGGCATCGCAATCTCGTTGCTAGCGAAGGGACCGATTGGTTTAGTTTTGACAAGCTTAGCGTGTGGAGTGTGGACCTTGACTTCGGGCAATCTGCGCTTGGTTTGCACTAACCTACCGTGGATCCGGGGAACGCTAATCACGCTCGCACTTGTACTGCCTTGGTATGTAATGGCAGAGCTGCGTTCACCAGGTTTTTTAAACTATTTCATACTGGGCGAACACCTAGCTAGATTTGTAACATCTGGATGGACCGGAGACCTTTACGGAAAGGCACATACTTATCCGCGTGGGACCATCTGGCTGTTTATGTTGCTAGACACGTTACCTTGGCTAATCCTAATTCCGATACTTGGGTGGCAAACTAGAGTAATCCGTTCGAAATTGTTGCCCAACTCAGCTCCTGAAGAAAACACCTTGAAAGTTTCTTCCGCTATGCTGCACGTTGAACGGTCGTGGCGTAATTATTTGCTATTTTGGGCGCTCACGCCTGCGGTCTTCTTTACATTAGCTGGGAATATTCTGTGGACGTACGCATTGCCAGCCCTACCTGCACTCGCTCTGTTAGCGGGTGGCTGGTTAGCATCAAGGCGAGATCAAAATTTAGTGCGTCTTAATTTAGGAATAGGATTGTTGATAACATCGGTAATCGCAGTAGGTTTCAACTTCAGTATGCCCCTAACGGGGCGTAGTAATAACCTAGCCGCAAAAACTCTTATCGCAGCCTATCGCTCGCAAGCCAGCAGTGATCAACCTCTGATTTATTTGGGCCACCGTCCGTTTTCTGCCTCTTTTTATAGCAGTGGAGAAGCTCAACTTGAGGCGACAGCAGACTCATTGACGCAGAAATTAGATACGACATCAGCTTATGTTGCGATTCGTACCAATCACCTTGTATATACCCCTGCGGCATTGCTAGCTAGGCTTGAACGTCAAAGTGTGCATGGATATTTCACACTGTTCGTAACAAAAAAATAGCACCCCTAATGCGATTCTGGAGTACCAACATTTTAGAAGTATGAAGGCATTCCTGCATTGCTCGTCACGACCTCTGATTAGATCTCAACTGCCCATCAATGCACGATTTTTGCCAGCACATTCTGAATACTGAATCACAAGCTTCAGATAGCTTTTCATCAACTCATCCCAGGACGCAGACGTAAAACTATCGACCGCCGGGCAAGGGCTGGCCAGATTTGCTGGTATTGGCGGTCGAGATGGCGGCGTTGAGCTCGCGCAGCCTGTCAGAATCAATAAGGACCGTTCGTGGCATTACGCGACTTCTCCACAAACCACATCCCACCACTAACTTTAATTGTCCAAGGTTCACAGCTTTCTTGCCAAAATGACCAATGACAAACCTCCGAACCGACGTGCAAAAAGTCATGAGGTTTTGAGACAAACGGGCTTTGAGACGACTTTTAAGGGTCGCTGCGGCAGGTCGCAGTCAAGAGGTAGCAACGCAAAGCCCCGCACTGTGCGGGGCTCATGGCATATCTAATCTCTGCGTAGCAGGTTCGAAACTTAAGTTTTGGCGGGGCAGCAATAACAACATCACAAACCGCCTGAGGTGCTGGAATCTCAGGTTTTGGGGTTTTGGTCTGCGAAAGGGATACTAACCACCAGAAATTTTCAAGCTAATTAATACATAAATTTTGCTTAATTTTCTTCTTTGACCAGTGTCTGAATCTCCAAAGGTTGGTTGATTTCCGTTCGCAGTGGCTTCTCGGGATTTAGGTGCACCACTGTCACTGGTTGTCAGTTGCGTGTTTGACTGCTCCATCTCTCCGGGTTGTGGGTCCTGCCTGCCTCATAACCCGTGATGCGATTTTCGAGCAGCGCGATATCGATCCCCTCATAACGCCGAGATGCTCCAGTATGGCTCGCATCGTGACGCCCTTCATTGGACTACCAGTGTCATAGTGCCAGGTCATTTGACCACACGCACCATACGAATACTTTGTTGATGCGCTGCAACGGGTCAAAACTCATCCACCGTTGCAAATGGGCGAATGAACGCCGCGACGTTGAAAATAGTTATTTGTACAGAACCCTGAGCGTTCGGTGTCTTAGAGCGCCCGTCTTTAGTGCATAAACAACGATGAACTGCACCTAGATGGGCTCCAGGCATCTAGATCAGGATGTCTTAGCTTTGCACGACTCCACCTCATAACTCGTATGTCTTGTTTCAGGTGCAGAAGATGAGTCACCAAATAACATTACGGAAAATAGGAATTTCACGTGTCGCCCATTTGGTTACAGTAGTGTTAATTAAAGGCTGCGGGGCAGACCTATTGAGGCTTTTTCCCGTTGATGATTGTTGGCACGGATATTGCTCACCTGACTTAGACTCATTGATATGTAACTCAGCTCATGGCGCATCACACCTTAGACATCGACGCAGTCACCCACACCTTTGGGGCATTCACAGCCGTTGATGATGTGAGCCTGTCCATCAGCGCTGGGGAGATTGTCGCCTTGCTCGGCCCTTCGGGATGTGGAAAGACTACACTACTGCGTATCGTTGCCGGCTTTGTGACACAAAAAACGGGCAGGATCCGCATCGATGGCGCGGCCATCGATCATCTGCAACCCAACAAAAGAAACATCGGGATCGTATTCCAAAACTACGCGCTTTTTCCACATCTAACCATTGGAGAGAACGTCGCCTATGGCTTGGAGGCTCGGGGTGTCGATCGTGTAGCCATCAAGAAAAAAGTCGCGCATTGCTTGGAGGTTGTCCAGTTACCCCATATTGCGGAGCGCTTTCCTCGGCAACTGTCTGGGGGTCAGCAGCAGCGGGTCGCCTTGGCGCGCGTCATTGCGACCGAGCCAACGATTCTTTTGCTAGACGAGCCGTTTGGGGCGCTGGATAAAAACTTGCGCCTCGATATGCAAATCGAGATCAAGCGGTTGCAGCGGCAGCTCGGACTCACCGCCATCATGGTGACGCACGATCAAGAAGAAGCAATGAGTATCGCCGACCGCATTGCAGTGATGAATAAAGGACATGTCGAGCAGTTTGGCACGCCAACAGATGTGTATGACAGGCCGGAAACGCCTTTTGTAAATAGCTTTATTGGCTCAACAAACCTACTACCGGGAGTCGTCAGGGCAAGCGAGTCCGGCACGGATGTCATTGCACTCGACGCCGGCTCTGAAATCGCGCTGCCGACTGCCGCCACTTTTCCGAAAGGCGCCCGCGTGGTGGTATCCGTGCGCCCCGAGCACTTAGTGCTGGATTCTCAGCGTCAAGATGGCTATTGGCCTGTCGAGATTGGTTTGAATCTTCCTTTGGGACCCACGCTTGTTGTCGAGGCGTGGACTAGGGATCGCACTGCACTCAAGGTCACGATGCCAAGACTGGCACAACGCTCAACGCAAGGCACTGCTTGGTGTGGAGTGCGTCCTGAGGCGATCCCCACAATTTTTCCTGCCGCAGCTTAATACTCACCCCTTTAGGAGTTGTCATGTCTAGTCAGATCTCACGCCGCCATTTCTTGCAAAGTACTGCCGCCATTGCAGGCGCTGTTGCTTATCCTAATTTAGCCTTTGCCAAAGGTTCCGTCAGTAGTGCCATCTATCCCGGCGCCTGGGATGAGGCTTACAGAAAAATCGTGGCACCTGCTCTTAAAAAGAGTGCCGGTGTCGATTTGGAGTTACAACCACTTTTTGCAGTCGATCAGATTGCCAAAGCCAAGGCTGCGCGTGGTCGGCCTGTCTTCGATACCTTTGTTCTTGATCCGGGTCCAAGTGCGACCGGCAAGGCCGATAATTTGTTTGAAAAATTTGACGGCAGTCAGCTGAAAAATGCCTCCGCTTTACAAGCCGGCCTGTTAGATGCCTATGGCGTGCCCATCGCCGCGCAGTTTGTCGGGATCGCTTACAACCCTAAAAAAATTAGCAAGCCGCCAACAAAATGGACGGATCTTTTCCAAGAGCCGTATCTCTCTCGTCTGGGTCTGACGGGTTTTCAAACGACCTTTGGCACGGTTGCGATCATTGAGTTTTCCAAGGCCTTTGGTGGGTCCATCACGAATGTTGATCCATTTTTTGTAGAGTTGAAAAAAGTACTTAAAAAGGTTGCCGTGATCGGTGCGCCCGCTGCGATGCCAGGTTTGTTTCAGCAGGGGCAATGCGATGTGATGTATGCGAACACACAAACTGTGGGCATTCTGAAATCACGTGGCGTTGATATTGAGTTTGTAGCGCCGGAAAGCGGCATCGCGACCTTCTTTACGACGATGCACATCGCCAAGGGCTCCGAGGATATCGCAAACGCGTACAAGTATATTGATACGGTGTTAAGCACGGAGGTGCAGACCCAGTTGATGAAGCCGCCGTACTTTATGGCCCCTGTAAATTCCAAAGTCACACTGGACGACTCTCTGCCAGTTAAGAATCTGAGCGAAATGAGCAAAATGATTCAGCATGACTGGACCAAGATCAACCCACTGCGTGCCGAGTGGATTACCCGCTTTAACAAGGAAGTGTCTTGACACTAAAGCTCTCCCTGCAGGCACGCGGTTGGCAACTGATGTTGCCACTCGCACTTGCATTCCTTGCATTTTTTGTTGCGCCGCTGATGATTCTCTTTGTTGTCAGTGGCTTTGAAGACGACAAAATCACCCAAGTGGGTTTAAAGACTTGGGTGAGTTTTATTGGCGATCCTTTTTACTGGGTCGTAACCGGTAATACGCTTAAGCTTGGTGTGCTGACGGTACTGGCAACTTTGTTGATTGGTTATCCGCTCGCGGTTGTGTACATGCGCACAAGTCCGAGTGTTCAGAAAATTTTGATCTTGATCATCATCATGCCGATGTTGTTGTCGGTAGTAGTTCGAACCTTTGCGTGGATTGTGATCCTGGGGCGAGAGGGTGTGATTAATCAGACCCTGCTCAGCCTGGGTCTAACCTCTACGCCTTTGCGACTATTGCAGACAGAGTTTGGCCTGATCATTTCGCTCACGCAAATTGAATTGCCGTTGATGGTGCTACCCCTTATCAGCGTGATGTCGCGGATTGATCCGAGTGTGCATGATGCCTCGTCTGCACTGGGTGCTTCGCGCTGGAGGACTTTTTTCAAGGTCACAGTGCCGCTGAGTTTGCCTGGCCTAATTGCGGGCTGCACGTTAGTTTTTGCTAGTTCGACGACTGCCTTTATTTCTCAATCTGTCATTGGTGGTAATCGTCTGGTCTATTTGCCTTTGGTCGTGTGGCAGCAATCTCTGGTGGTGTACAACTGGCCGCTGGCGTCGGTCGCTGCGGTGACCCTGTTGGTATCCGTGATGGGTTGCATTATTTTGTTGAATCTGTTGGGCCGCAAGCGTATGAGATATCTCAATGTCTAGGCGTAATTCAGTCGGTGACGTGTCGCACGAAGTCGTGATTTACGGCCTAGCTGCCTTGGCGATTTTGGTGCTGCTCGGGCCGGTTGTTGTTGTCCTGATCACTTCATTTACGGACAGTCAGTCTTTAAAGTTTCCACCTCAGGGTTTTTCCTTGCAGTGGTACGAAAAGTTGTTTGACCCGAGTGAATCCAGACAGATACACAGAGCGGCTTTTAATACGCTTGAGGTAGCGTGTTGGGCCGCCGGTGCAGCGGCGTTGCTAGGTACCTGCGCGGCAATCGGAATTTCTTCGACCCGTTCACGCTGGTCTAGAGCGGCTGATACGCTATTTATGTCGCCCCTTATTTTGCCTGGTATTGCTTTTGGCTTGGCTGCCCTGATGTATTTTTCGCTGCTAGGTGTAAGGCCCTCTTTAAAGCTGATTATTGTGGGCCATTTTGTGATGATCGTGCCGTTTGTCCTGCGGACAACGCTAGCAAGCCTCACCCAGCTGGATCCCTCACTGACTGAATGCTCAGCGAGTCTCGGTGCGACGCGCCTCTACACTTTTAGGCGGATTACTTTGCCCGTGATTTTTCCTGGAATCGCGGCAGGCACTTTTATGGCGTTTATGGCCTCAGTCGATAACGTCCCGGTTTCTCTGTTTTTATCCGGTCCCAAGAGCGACATGTTGCCGATACGGCTCTGGGGAATGATGGAGTCCACACTGGACGTGCGAGTCGCAGCCGTTTCGGGTGTACTGATCATTTCAGTTCTTGTTTTAATGTTACTCATGGAGCGTTTGACTGGCTTAAGTCAGCGCATCAAGGGTTAGCCCCGGTTACTCACTGCTACTCTATTTTGGATATCCTTATGAAAACTATCACGATCAAGCCTCTCAATGCCAAAGATTTTGCACCTTTTGGTGAGGTCATTGAGATGCCCGAAAAGCCTGGGCGTATTTATTTTCAGGATGCGCTGGGTAATCTGAGACCGCATGCCATAGCGTCTTTGTCGACTACGGTTAAAGAGCCCAATAGTGACTTACCGCTTGAGGTCAACTTGTTAGAACGTCATGAGTTTTCGTCACAGTCTTTTA
>JABMMM010000112.1 GCA_013205565.1 Alcaligenaceae bacterium
CTATGGCTGGCAACGGGTGGGCGGCACCGCGGCAGAGTATGCGCAGTGTGTTGAGCAACTTGACTTAGCGCCCTTGTTACAACGGGCAATCGGTCAATTATCGGGTGGCGAGCGCCAACGTGTTGCGTTGGGCCGTGCGCTGCTTACGCGCCCTGACATTCTTTTACTAGATGAACCCCTAGCCGCGCTTGATGCCGCGCGCCGCTCAGAGATTTTGGGGTACCTCGAGCGCCTCAAGCAAACCACGACGATCCCGATGTTGTACGTCACCCATGCCGTCGATGAGATGTCGCGGCTGGCAGACTTTTTAGTGTTGATGAAAGGCGGGCGCGTGCGTCAGGCAGGCCCGGCGCTTGACGTGATGAATCACCCAGATGCACCGCTCGCTCTGCGCGACGATGCTGGCGTGGTGGTGCAGGCGACAGTGCAGCAGCGTGATATGCACGGCTTACTCACGCTGCTAAGCCCGATGGGCGTGCTGTTCGCACACGGCCCCTCGCACACACTCGGCGATCGTTTGCGCGTACGCATCCATGCCCGCGATGTGAGCCTGGCGCTCAGCCATCACACCGATAGCAGCATGTTAAATATTTTGCCTGTCACCGTGCTTTCAATACGAGACGGCGCAGGTGGTCAGGCTTTGATTGAGTTATCTGTAGGTGATCGAGCGGAACAACGCTTGCTGGCAAAGATTTCGTATGCGTCAGTGGCGCGTTTGAATATCGCACCAGGCCTTGCGCTCTGGGCGCAGATTAAGGCTGTGGCGCTGTTGGTTTAGCGCGGATATTTTTCTGCGCAGCTTAGTAGATGATGGCTTCAACTTCGGACATCACTTGTTCGTGATTAACCAGCGGCCTTGTGTCTTGCATCGAAGCTAATACTTTATTTTGAAACCAACTTTCGTGGTTCGCCCGAGCAAGTGTTAAGTCACTTTGGGAAGGAGGGATTGAATCAATCAGCTTCATAATGATGAGGGTACACCTGTTGAAGCAAGATATTCAAGTTACCTTCGGTAAAAATTTGTTAGCAAATATTTCTCGCTTGTTAAGCGTGTGCTTCGGTTGAGTATTTCTGCGAACAATGTTTAGGCGATGCCGCGTTTAAATCGCTGCTTTGCAGTCCTTTGTGTCGGCAGGTATCAGAGTTTGACTATGTGATTTATTGTGCATACAATAAGTCACATGCCTAAACTTAAACCCAATACGATTATCCCTACCGCTGCTGAAGAAGCGTTAATTCAGGCGGGTATTGATTCCGATCCTGAAGCCTATTCTCTCACGGACGCTGAGTGGGCGGCGGTACAGCCTTTTGTAAAAATGGGTCGGCCAAAGGCTGAGATCACAAAAGAAAGGATTACGATTCGCTTGTCCAGAGACGTATTGTCAAGTTTTCGGGCAACAGGTCAAGGCTGGCAAACCAGAGTCGATGGCGCGCTGCGCCAGTACATTCTTGAGCATCCTATTAGCGAGGCTTAGTGCTGCTCAATGGGTTTATGTCTATTGAGCAAGCGGCTCTCATCGTTAAATCGTCGCTGTGTTGTTCTTTAAAACATCATCGCGCATACACGTGCCCTTCTTTAGTGATGGCTCTAAGAAGTGGCTCGCGTGCTTCGTTAAGCGCTAGTTTTTCACTTAGTATGAAGACTTCAAACAGGTGCGCCTGCAAACCGATATTCCATACCGTTTTTCCGGTTGAAATCACTTGATACTGCATGACGGTTGAAGCCGCGCGCAAGTCGAGCAGATCAACTTCGCAATTTACAAGATTGGCTATCTCGTTTGATAGCGACCACAGCAGGTTAGGGTCAATATAGCCAGGCGCCAATATCGCTAAGTCAAGGTCACTATCTTGCCGGGGTGTTCCTCGGGCTTGGCTCCCGAAGACATCTACCATAGCATTGGCGGTCCATCCTTCGACGGCTTGTGGCGATCTGAGCCATTGTGCTCATATGCCCAAACGCCCCTACAATCAGCGCGACGGTCAGCGGTTGTACGCATTTCACTTACGCCACGCGCCGTCAGTCGCTAGCCGAGCCTGATGCCCGAGCCCAGGCATCCAACACTAATGCAAAACCGAATGTTCTTGAAAGAGTCTTGGCTGTGTGAGGCGCTTCGTCTGAAAGAGACGCAGTGGGGTCAGCTCGATGATCGTGCCGCTTCTTTGCGGGCGGCGCGCGAACCCAATGCGGCCCGGCAAATAGCTGAGCGCGCCAAGCTACTCGGAGAAACGTCGGGCGTTGCGCTGGCGCTTGGGCGCGTGCAGTCCGGACTTTGGGTTGCCCTCATTGTTTTGTTGGCGATCGCCGTACTGGTGGGTGGTAGCGCAGTTTCAGCGGCGCTGGGTGCCGGGCGTCATCCGGTGAATGTGGTGTCGGCAATCGTTGTGTTGCTGGGAGTGAATCTCTTTTCTCTGACGCTGTGGCTTCTGAACTTGATTATCGGGGTTGGCTCGGGCGGTTGGCTTGCCCAGGGTTGGCAATGGTTGGTTCGCAAACTTGCAACCGGGCCCGAGCTCGCACTGGCCGGGCAAGCGTGGTGGTCGATCTGGCAGCAAGCGGGTGGGCTGCGCTGGGTGCTCAGCAGTGTGACGCATGCCTGTTGGCTCGTGGCTAGCCTAACGATGCTGGTGGTGTTGTCTTTTACGCTGTCGATGCGACACTTTAGTTTTGCCTGGGAGACCACGCTCTTATCGGCCGACAGCTTTGTCGCCTTGACGCAGTTTTTGGGCGCCGCACCACAATGGTTTGGCTTCGCGATACCAGACAGCGAAACGGTTCGCGCAAGTGGTCACTTATCAACAAATTCAGTGCAGGCGCAGGCGCTTTGGGCGAGTTGGCTGATGGGGGCGGTGGTCTGCTACGGAGTCATGCCGAGGGCCTTGTTACTTCTCGCTAGCCTGGCGATGGTGGCGCGCGCCTACCCGCGCACTCAACCACAATTAAATTCACCCTATTATCAGGCCTTGGTTGCAAAGATGTGGCCAGCCGCGTTACCACCTGAGGGGCTGGTGCCTCTACAGATAAAGCCTCGTTATCCGCCCGCGCTTAAAGGCGTCAACAGCGCAACGCCTGCCATGATGACTGGTATTGAACTAGAAAGCGCGTGGCCACCTTTGGGGCTAGGTGGCGCCATTGTGCCTACCGTCATGATTGACTCGCGCGACTCCCGAAACATGGCTCTAAGTCATGTGGCGCTGCTCAACCCCCGGCGCTTGGTGATCGCCTGCGATGCCCGTCACACGCCAGATCGGGGGACTCTGCGTTTGATTACCGAACTATCGTCCTATGCGAGCAAGACTCTCGTTTGGCTACAACCCGCTGACGGCGCCGAGGGACCTAACGGAGCCGACGGACGTATGCCAGTTTGGAAAAATCAACTACATGCCGAGACCAAGGTCGATGTATTAGTCACCTCCTTGCTTGCCCCCGTTTCAGACTGGTTGGGGCGCTCAGATGACTAATCGCTTAGGTGCTTTGCAGATTGCTGTCGTGGGGCATACCAACACAGGTAAAACCTCGTTGCTGCGCACGCTTACTCGGGACGTCAATTTTGGTGAAGTCGCCGATGCACCAGGCACAACGAAACGGGTGCAGGGCGCGCAAGTCATGCTAGAGGGCACCCCTGTGATGATGTTGTTTGATACCCCGGGTATTGAAGACAGCATGGGCGTGCTCGACTACCTTGAGCAACTCTCGCGCCTGGGCGATCGACTCGATGGCCCAGAGCGGCTTGAACTATTTTTACAAGGCCCCGAAGCGTCTGGGCGCTATGAGCAAGAGGCACGCGTGCTGGGCAAGCTGCTCCACTGTCAGGCGGGGCTGTATGTCATTGATGTACGCGAACCGGTGCTCGCAAAACATAAAGACGAGCTCGTGATTCTTGCCAGTTGTGGTCGCCCCTTGCTGCCCATCTTAAACTTTGTTGCAAGCTCGGCGTCGCGTGCGGCGCAGTGGCGTGACACACTATCGCGCTTGGGGTTACACACCTGTGTAGAATTTGACAGCGTGAGCCCACCGCTTGATGGTGAAGAAACGCTCTATCGAACGCTCTCGGTTGTTTTACCCTCGCATCAGGCAATCTTGTCTGGACTACAGCTGCAATCCGTAAATCAGAAAGTCGCACGTCGCGTCGCAGGCCTGACGCTGATTGCGGGGCTGCTCATCGACCTTGCGGCCTTACGTACGCCCTCAAGTACAGTGCCCGAGCTGCTCGAGCAGGCGATTGTTTTACAGCAGGCAGTCGTCAGGCAGCGTGAACAGGCTTGTGTGCAAGCGCTGCTATTACTGTTTCAATTTAGAGAGGATGATTATCTTGCACATCCGTTACCGCTGACGGAAGGTGGCTTGAGCGTTGACGTGTTTAATCCAGAGGCTCTCAAGGATATTGCCGCACACACAGGGGGAGGGGTCGGTGCAGGGATGATTGCTGGTGCCGTAGCTGATGTTTTAAGCGCTGGTCTAACCTTGGGGACTGGCATGCTAATCGGCGCGGTGGCAGGCGGCGCAGCCTTGGGCGTAGGTAGATTTAGCACACGCATGTTGAGCCATATCCGAGGCTTTCGTGAACTGACGGTGGCCGACGAAATTTTACAGTTTGTCAGGTTGCGCCAAGGGCAATTGCTCGAAGCGCTCGAACGTCGTGGTCACGCCTCGGTTGCAAAAATTGACGTGGCAGAGGGAACGACTCAAATAAAAAGTTCGCTGACCGCTTTACCAAAGCCCTTGCTCAGCGCTCGCGCACACCCCGAGTGGTCGGCAGTTGGTGGTCGTTTTCAAGATAGTTCAGCACGGCAGAAGGCGATTCTTGCGCTCGTTGAGCTTGGATGAATCTTGTTAAGACTTAGATTGTTGGGAGTTTCCCGAGCGCCAACTGTACGATCTTTTCGTACGGTTGCTCTGATCTGGCCCCTATTGCGAGCAAGCGCTTGCCGTCGGATCAGCGGCGCTTGGTCTTGATGGCTGGCGGAAGCGGTGAGATTCGAACTCACGGAGGGCGTGAACCCTCGCCGGTTTTCAAGACCGGTGCCTTAAACCGCTCGGCCACGCTTCCTTTTCTCGAAGGGATGCATAATAAACGATTTCTGATAAATGTTTTGAGGCGACCAACATGCGTGCAATAGAAATTACGACTCCGGGTGGCCCTGAAGTGCTGGTGCCTACCACTAGGCCCGTCCCAGAAGCCGGGCGCGGCGAGGTATTGATCAAAGTCGAGGCTGCGGGCATTAACCGCCCCGACGTGTTTCAACGGCTCGGTCAATATGCGCCGCCTCCGGGCACCACTGATTTGCCGGGGCTTGAAGTGGCTGGCGAAATCATCAGCGGCGACGTCGGCAATAGCGGCTTCAAAATCGGTGACAAGGTCTGTGCCTTGGTGGCGGGTGGTGGCTATGCCGAGTATTGCGCTGCGCCCATTGAGCAGTGTTTGCCAGTCCCCAAGGGTTTGTCGATGATTGAGGCGGCAGGGTTGCCTGAAACCTATTTCACAGTCTGGAGCAACGTGTTTAATCGCGGCCAGCTCGCGGCTGGTGAAAGTTTGCTGGTGCATGGTGGCGCAAGTGGCATTGGTACTACGGCCGTACAGTTAGCCAGCGCCTTAGGTCACGCTGTGTATGCCACCGTGGGCAGCGACGAGCGTGCGCGTGCCGTTGAAGCCTTGGGTGCGGTCAAGGGAATTAACTACAAGACACAGGATTTTGTTGAAGAGGTGAATGCCTTGACCCAAAACAAGGGCGTCAATGTCATTTTAGATATGGTCGCAGGCGACTACGTTGGCCGCGAACTTAAATGCCTGGCAGATGATGGACGTGTTGTCTTGATCGCAACCTTGGGGGGCGGTAAATCAACCTTCAATTCGGCCGAACTGATGCGCAGGCGCCTGACGATTACCGGCTCGACTCTACGCCCGCGCCCGGTGGCGTTTAAGGCCGAGATTGCCCGTGCTTTGCAGCAGCATGTCTGGCCGCTGCTCAGCGCTGGCAAAATTAAGCCCGTGATTTTTAAGACTTTACCCCTCGAACAGGCCGCTCAAGGTCACGCCATGATGGAAGCGGGCGAGCAAATCGGCAAAATCATCCTGACCATGGGTTAACGCAATGCGCGGAAATCCTTCCTATTCAGGGTGAGAACGTTAACGGTTTCCGCAATACGGTACGACAGGATACAATCTTGGGTTATCCCGACTTTATGTCGATGGTTTTGTTTACACAGCAGGGTTGTATCCTATGACGATGTCTCGTACGCGCCTGGTAATGGGTAACTGGAAAATGCACGGCAACTTGGCTGACAACGCCAAACTGCTTGCAGGGTTGCGCGTGGGTGCCGCTTCGGCTGCCGTGGGTACGCAATTGGCAGTCTGTGTGCCGTTTCCTTACCTCGCTCAAGCTGGCGAGGCTTTGAAGGGCTCTGCCTTAGCCTGGGGTGCGCAAGATATCAGCGCGCAGGCTCAAGGTGCTTTTACCGGCGAAGTGTCTGGCGCAATGCTTAAAGATTTTGCCTGTCGCTATGCCTTGGTAGGCCACTCAGAACGCCGCTCGCTGCATGGCGAGTCTGATCAGCTGGTGGCTGATAAAGCCAAGGCAGCATTAGCGTCTGGTCTGACACCTGTGGTGTGCGTGGGCGAGTCACTTGCCGAACGCGACGCCAATCAAGTGTTCGCTGTGATTCAGCGGCAGTTAGCCCCAGTGCTGGCGCTTGGCACGGACGCTGTCAACAAAATGGTTATCGCCTACGAGCCCGTTTGGGCAATTGGCACGGGCCGGACCGCCACGCCAGAGCAGGCGCAAGAGGTACACGCTGCGATTCGGGCCGCGTTGCAGGCAATTGGTGCAGGCCAAGTTCAAATTTTGTATGGTGGCAGCGTGAAAGCTGCGAATGCCGCCAGTTTGTTTGCGATGTCTGATATCGACGGTGCTTTGGTCGGTGGGGCATCTTTAGTGACTGAGGATTTTCTGGCAATTGCGGCGTAACGCAGCAATCGCGGTGATGAATTTGGTCGTTTAGTTTTCGGAGTTTCTCAATGTCTTGGATGTTTACTCTTTTGCTGGTTGTGCAGATTCTGTCTTCGCTAACCATAATCTCTTTGGTGCTGCTGCAACAAGGTAAGGGCGCCGATATGGGCTCAGCCTTTGGTAGCGGCTCGGCCGGTAGCCTCTTTGGCGCCACGGGCGCTGCAAACTTTATGTCGCGCGCAACCAAATGGGCGGCGGTCGTGTTTTTTATCTCGACCATCGGCTTGGCCTATGTCACAAATCGTGGCACCAAAGGGCAAGATACAGGCATCATGCAAAACTTTTCGCAAACGGCTCCGGTGGCACCGCCTGCGGGCTCTGCAGTACCGGGTGTGCCAAACAGTGCGCCCGCAGCAACAGGCGCAGCGGTACCAGGTAATGCGGTACCTATGAATGCGGTGCCAGGTGCTTCTAGTGTGCCCGGTGTTCCTGCAGCGCCTGCTGCAGCGATCCCCGGCTTGGTTCCCGGGGCAACAGTCCCTACAGTCCCCGCAGCACCTGCTCCGGCGGCTAAGTAATTTTGCTGGCATGCACAGGCTCTAGTTTGCCTCTGCGTGCTACACTTCCGCGCTGACTGAAACTGCGTTATAACTTCAACGCAGTCAGGGCAAAAAGTACAAGACAACGCTGGTTTTAAGTCTTCTACAACGTAGTACAAAGTATCCGAAGGTCACGTGCCGACGTGGTGGAATTGGTAGACACGCTATCTTGAGGGGGTAGTGGCGAAAGCTGTGCGAGTTCGAGTCTCGCCGTCGGCACCATCAAAATTTTCTCTCGTCTCTCAAAAAAAATTAATCAGTCAGACACCAGAGGCACGCAACCATGACCTTCATTGCCGATCGCATGAATCGTATCAAGCCTTCGCCTAGTTCGATGGCGACTCAACGTTCGCGCGCGCTAAAGGCCGCAGGGCATGATGTGGTGGGGCTGACTGCGGGCGAACCCGATTTTGATACACCCCCAAATGTCGTTGAGGCCGTTGTTCGCGCCATGGCTGCCTCAAAAACTAAATACACCGACATTGGAGGTACGCCTGAATTAAAAGCCGCTGTGCGCGATAAGTTTTTGCGCGAAAATCAGCTTGAGTATTCAACAGCCGAGGTGATTGTCGGCACCGGTGGCAAGCAGGTGATTTTTAACGCTTTGATGGCGACGGTACAAAAAGGTGTTGAGGTGATTGTGCCCGCGCCGTTTTATGTGTCGTATCCCGATATTGTGCTTTTGGCGGGCGGCACGCCGGTTCCAGTGACCTGTCCGCCTGAAAAAGGTTTTAAGCTGCAGCCCGAAGATCTTGAAAAAGCGATCACGCCGCGCACGCGCTGGTTGATCTTGAACGCGCCTAATAATCCGAGCGGTGCGGTGTACTCGCGTCAAGAGTTGCGGGCTTTAGCCGATGTGTTACTGCGACACCCGCAAGTTTGGGTGTTATCAGACGATATCTACGAACATGTTTTGTTTGACGGGCGTGAGTTTTGCACGATGGCTCAGGTCGCACCCGAGCTCAAAGAGCGCACGCTGACGGTGAATGGTGTATCAAAAGCGTATGCGATGACGGGTTGGCGCATCGGCTATTGCGTGGGGCCACTC
>JABMMM010000113.1 GCA_013205565.1 Alcaligenaceae bacterium
ACCAGAAGCGATTTTTTTGAGCATGATGCAGGCCACCTTTAATTTTTTATACGTAACGGATTGTGCGCTGTGCCTACCCAAAGCGGAAGTACATTTTTTATCTCTTCTTATACTCAAAAGAAATATAGAGTTATTAAACGTACCAACGGAAAATGAATAACCAATTTATGGACACCAAGTCGTCGCGCACCTCGCTCCCGATGAATGCGGTCACAAACAGACCAGCGCGGTCGATGATCATCAGGTGCCGGTACGTCACTTTGGCGCCGTGTTGTCGACTCCTCAGCGGCAAGCTATGGCCATAAAGCTTAAGGCTATTGGTACAAAGTTTGTGATTGAGCCCTATACTCGATTCAAAGGCGAAGCCGACGAGTAATCAACCATGTTTTTTATGGATCCCTCTGGTAATGCTATTGAGTTCAAGGCCTTTGCATATATGAGCGCCCTGTTCGCAAAATAAGCCGAGCAAAACGCACGCCGCGGTCAAGTTAATTGGCTGATGGTGTTTGAAACAGACCAAGCCGCCCGCGGCCGGGGTGGTATGTCAAAAAAAATCGTCGAATCTTTGTTGCTGCCCACTGGGGCGGTCTCTCGCAAAATAGAGTGGCCCTACACCTTGACGGTGATCGCCTATCATTTGCTTGCTCTGCTCGTTTTTTGGCCAGGGATGTTCAGCTGGTCCGGCGTGTGGATGCTGGTGCTGGGCTTGTTTGTGTTTGGCAGCTTGGGCATCAACCTTTGCTACCACCGCTTACTCACTCATCGAGGGCTGGTCTGTCCAAAGTGGCTTGAATACACGTTCGCAGTGCTAGGTTGTTGTTGCATGCAAGACACGCCAGCAAGATGGGTCGCTGTGCATCGTCTGCACCACGTTCATTCTGATTCACGTGAAGATCCTCATAGTCCCTTGGCTGGACCGTTTTGGGGGCATATGGGATGGATGTTTGTAAAAAATACTGACCTTGAACGCCTTGAGATTTACTCACGATACGCGAAAGATATTTTGCGTGATCCTTTTTACAAGAGGCTGGAGACCACGGCGCTTTATCCCCTTATCGTGCTGGGGTCCTGGGCACTGTTTTTTGCGGCGGGAGTGCTCATCGAGCTAAGCCTCGGTGGTTCTTTTTACGAAGCCTTACAGCTTGGCTTGAGTGTTTGTGTTTGGGGCGTGTTCGCGCGTACCGTCGTTGTGTGGCACATCACGTGGTCTGTGAACTCTGCCGCGCATCTCTGGGGCTACCGCAACTACAACACCGCGGATGATAGCCGTAATAACTGGTTTGTCGCTCTAATCGCAGTGGGCGAGGGGTGGCATAACAATCACCACGCTGACGCGCGCTCGGCGCGACATGGACATAAGTGGTTTGAACTGGACTTGACGTTTTCGTGCGTTCAGATACTTGAGTATCTAGGCTTGGCCACTGAGGTGGTTCGGCCAGCTGCACATACTGTTGTCACTCAGGCACCGGAAGCGAAGCCCTGAGAGCGAAGCTAGTTTCAAGACAAGCCTAGTTCTTGGCGTACGAGGCGTGCGCCAGCGCTCAGGGCGCAAAGTTTGCCAAACGCCACGCTGCGGGGGAGGTATTTCATACCGCAATCGGGTGCTGGAATAAGCTGTTGTGCCTTGACGAATTTAAGTCCTGCGCGAATACGGCTCGCCACTTGTTCGGCCGTTTCAATGTGCGGGTCGCCTAAATCCAAGACACCAAGCATGATTTTTTTACCTGCCAAATCCGTCAAGACGCCGAGATCAAGTTTGGGTTGCGCGGCTTCAATCGAAATCTGCGTAGCGATCGAGTCGCCTAGCCCTGGCAAAAATGAATAACCGGTTGGTTTTTGTCCTTTGACGACGGCAGCATACCCAAAGCATAGGTGCACAACTGTTGGCACTGTGAGGCCTTGAAGCGCTCGGTTGATCGCTTTAACTGCATAGCGCTTGGCTGCTTCTGGGTCGTGGCGCAGCCAGGGTTCATCGAGCTGAATAAAATCCGCACCAGCGGCTTGTAAGGCCAGAGCTTCGGCGTTGACGGCTGCAGCAAAGTCCATCACCATGGCTTCTTCATCGTGGTAGTACTCGTCTTTTGCCTGCTGACCCATCGTAAAGGGGCCGGGCAACGTGACTTTGGTTAGGCGCTTAGTGTGACTTTTTAAAAACCTAAAGTCGTCAACCTCGACAGAGTTCATCCGGGCGATCTTAGCCACCACGCGTGGAATCTGCGTTTCAAGGCCGTTTTGTGAGCGAATGACGGCCGGGTTTTGGTCGTCGATGCCGTCTAACGAATTAGCGAAGCGATTTGAATAGCTTTCGCGCCTGATCTCGCCGTCGGTGATGATGTCGATTCCCGCGCGTTCCATATCTTGTATGGCGAGTCGCGTGGCGTCATCTTGGGCAGCTTGAAGCTGCTCGGGTGCAACGCGCCAAAGTTCTCGCAGGCGCGTGCGGGGCACACCTTGCGCCAGCAAGGCATGATCCACTAGCCAGGCTGGTTGGGGGTAGCTGCCGACAACGGTTGTTGGCAACGCGCAGGATGCAGTAAGCGTTGTCACAGTTCAGTTTACTGTTGCACCTGAATCTTTGACGATCTTTGACCACTTTGCCAACTCAGTCACCGTGAACGCATTAAAGTCTTTTGTGTTCATTGGTGTGATGATTAATCCCATCTCAATGAAACGCTTCTGTGTCGCGGGGTCATCTAAAACCGTCATGGTCGCTTGATAGAGTTTATCGACCACGTTCTGCGGCAAGCCGGCAGGGCCCGCCAAGCCCCACCACGGGCGAATGTCATATCCTTTAACGGTGTCGCTAATCGGAGGGACTTCAGGCGCAATTGGGCTACGTGCCGTGGTTGCAACTCCAATCGCTCTTAGGCGCCCCGACTGCACATGTGGATAGATCACAGGTACGTGATAGAAAGTCATTGAGACTTCACCTGCAAATAAATCGCTAAAGCCTTGCGTAATATTTTTGTAAGGAATATGACGAATATCGATACCCGCCATGGTTTTTAACAGTTCGCCCGCCATGTGCGGTGAGGTACCTGAGCCGGCCGAGATGTATGTAAGTTTGCCGGGGTTTGCCTTGGCGTAGGCGATTAACTCAGCCATATTGTTTGCGGGGATCTTTGGGTTAATGGCTAGCATATTGGGGGCGGCCACCATCAAGGCGATATGGGTAAAGTCTTTGATCGGATCGAAAGGAATGTTGGGATATAGCGTTGGGTTCGTGGCGTGCGTGGCGCTGGTCGAGAAGCTTATGGTGTAACCGTCGGGTGCAGCCTTTGCGGTGGCGTCAGCCGAGATGTTGCCCCCGGCGCCCGCTTTGTTTTCGACCACAACCGTCTGGCCCAAAAGGTCACCGAGTTTTTGGGTATACAGCCTGGCAATCAGGTCAGTTGCAGTGCCTGCTGAGTATGGCACTAAAAATTTAATCGAACGATTGGGATAGTCTTGCGATTGCGCCTGTGCAGTGCTTGCCGAAAAAATACCGGTCAGGCTCAGAGCCAATACGCTGGCAACTTTGGTAAGTTTTGAAAGTGAAAAGTGCAACATTGCGGCTCCTTGGGGTCGATTGTGATTTTACGTTGTCAGATGCAAGTGTAATGTGCAAATAGCATCCTAGAACGAGTTTTCACTACAGGTCAATCAGTATTGACAAGTGCCAAATAGTCAGAAGGTCTTTCAAAAAGGGGCGGCGGCTGCAGGCCGTTATGAAGGCGGCCGCGCCTTCCAAGCTAGGGGTTCCTGCCCTTGCACCGAGTCAGTCGCGTTGTGCGAGTCGAGTCGTTTGAGCGCGGTACAAATCTGCTACAGTGAGCTGCGGGTTTTGAATTCTCTTGCTCTGATGAGGTGGCTACAGTGTCTACGCTAAGTTTTGACTCAATCGTTTTTGCTTTTATTTTGCTTTTGGTGCTTCTCACACTCAAGCTATCAATCAAAATCGTGCCGCAGTCCGAAAACTGGTTGGTCGAGCGCTTAGGCAAATACAATCGCAAACTCGAGGCGGGGTTGCACTTGTTAGTGCCGTTTCTTGAAACGGTTCGCTATAAGGTGTCGATTCAAGAAATCCAGTTGCCACCCGACCCGATCAATGCGATCACGCATGACAATGTGTCGATCTCGGTGCAACTTGCGATTTTGTATCGCATTACGGATGCCTCGCGGACCATGTACCGCATTGAGAATCTCACGCTTGCGATTAAAACAATCGTGAACGGCACAATTCGTAGTGTCATCGGTAAAACAGATCTTGACGGCGTGCAATCTAACCGCAGGCATCTGGCTCAAGAAATCGAAGCCGAACTACAAACCGTTTCAGATGAATGGGGCATTAAGTTAACCCGCGTCGAGATCACCGAAGTGGATGTGGATAGCGCGACCAAAGAAGCGATGCAGGTGCAATTAAACGCTGAGCGCAAGCGACGCGGGCAAGTCACTGAGGCAGAAGGTATCAAACAGGCCACCCAGCTGCAAGCCGATGCCCGATTGTATTCAGCTGAAAAAGAAGCGGCTGCCAAGCGAATTTTGGCAGATGCCGAAGCGTACGCGGTCACAGCCGTGTCAAAGGCAATCGCAGAGGGCGGGGCAAGCGCTGTTGAGTTCGAAATCAAAAAGATTCAGGCCTTAGCGATTCAGGAGTTGTCTAAAGGCAATAACGCAAAGATCGTCCTGCTGCCAAGTGACGTGTTGTCAGCGTTGTCTGGCACAATCGGAAAAATCGCTAGCAAATTTTGATAATAAACGAACTGACCTGCGCACTACTGCCACTTTGACTATGCAAATTTATCAAATTTCGTTAATCGTAGCCATCGTGCTCGCCGTCACCGAGATGCTGACCCTAACCTTCATCTTTTTAGGGATGTCGGTCGCGATGCTTTGCGTAGCGGCCCTTCAGTATGTGACGGGCGATTTTAACTGGGGCCGCGAGGTCGTTGTTTTTATCGCCGCCTCGGTGACGGTGACCTTGATTTTCAGAAAGCTCTTTAAAAAGCAAACTGATCAAACGACACTCAAGAGCGACGACATCAATCAGTATTGATTGTTCTGTTGGTTTGGGTCGCGGTTAGCTGCGGACTCGTTTAAGCAGTGCCTCGGTAAATGCATGCGTTGTTGCCTCGCCACCTAAATCCATCGTTCTGACCTTGTCTTGATTTAAGGTCAGGTCGATGGCAGTGCGCAAGCGTAGGGCAAGGTCGTGGTGACCGACATGGTCGAGCATCAGCCCAGAGGCTAGTAACAACGAAATTGGGTTCGCGATTCCTTTGCCCGTAATATCAGGCGCTGAGCCATGCACAGCCTCAAAAATCGCAACGTCTTTGCCGATATTGGCGCCTGGCGCCAAGCCTAAGCCACCGACTAAGCCCGCCAGTTCGTCTGACAAAATATCGCCAAAGAGGTTTGTACACAACAGCATATCGAACTGCCAAGGGTTCAGCACTAATTGCATCGCGCAGGCGTCGACGATGCGGTCATCCACCGCCACGCGACCTTCGTAGTCGCGCGCAACGTTTCGAGCCTCTTCTAAGAATAAGCCCGTTAACACTTTAAGTACGTTCGCTTTGTGCACGATCGTGATTTTTTTACGGCCGTGTTTAATTGCGTATTCAAACGCATAGCGCGCGATGCGGTTCACTCCGACACGAGTATTCGCACCCGAAGACAACGCCACGGCACGCGGGTCGTCGCCAACGGCTAAATAGTGCTCGTGCGCAACATAAAAACCTTCGAGGTTTTCGCGAATCAGCACGATATCGATTTTTTCAAAACGCCCTGGCACGATGGTGAGTGCCGGGCGCACGTTGGCGTACAAGCCAAAGGTTTCGCGCAGTCGCACGTTTGCCGAGCGAAAGCCTTCGCCAATGGGGGTCGTGAGCGGCCCTTTCAGTGCCAAGCCATTTTTACGAATGCTATCGAGCAGTGCCTGCGGCATCGGGTCGCCACAGGTATGAAACGCGGCCATCCCGGCAAGTTGGGTATCCCACTTAAACGGGGCACCTAAGGTTTCAAGGACGGCAACGGTTGCATTGACGACTTCGGGGCCAATGCCATCGCCTGGGATCAGGGTAGCTGGAATGGTGTTGAGTATGGTCATGGGCGGCGGCAGTGTCGTGAGAGCGAAAAACTTAGTGTAAGACAAAAACCTAAAAGGGTTTAGCTGGGCGCGACAGGTTCTCAGACAAAAAATCTGCCAGCGTTTGGCGGCGCAAAGCTTAGTGCGAAGCTTTGTGCGGCAAGTTCATGGCATCGGGCGGCGTGGCGCCTGTTAACACGGCGATGATGTTGTCTGCCGCGCGCTGTTCAATGGCGAGTCGTACCGAGCGCACCGCCGACCCTAAGTGTGGGGTAAAAACGGTTGCAGGGTGCGCGAGTAATCTTGGCTCGATCGCATGTGGGTGATCACTGAGGGCCCAATCTTCACAAGCAAAGACATCGGCAGCATAGCCCGCTAGGAGGCCGCTTTCTAAGGCCTGTGCGACGGCCTGTTCATTGACCACCGAACCCCGCCCAACGTTGATCAATAGCTGACCTGGTTTGCTGCTGACCAATTGAACATGATCAATCAAATTCAGAGACTCTGTGGTGAGCGGTACGGCGACAAACACATAATCAGCATGCTGCAGTGCATACGCGAGGGTGCAAGGTGTAATGCCAGGCAGTGAAGTCTGTGGATCGACGCTTAGCAGTGACTTGCAAGCAAAGCCAGTTAAACGTTGGGCAATGGCCTGGCCAACCAGCCCAAGGCCAACGATTGCAGCAATGGAGTTGTGCAGACCTTGCCCAAAGAATTGCGCGCGCCAACCATCAAAGCCTTGTGTGCGGAGGTGGTGGTCGCCCAAGCGCACGTGCCTGCCTAGCGCGATCGCTAAGCCTAAAGCGAGCTCTGCAGTGGGCTCGGTGAGCAGGTCAGGCACGATGCTGACCCAAATCCCTCGTTGTGTGCAGGCCGCGACGTCGTAGTTATCAAAGCCCTTTAGTGCGCAGGCCACGATTTTGAGCTGCGGCGCTTGTGTGAGCAACGCCGCATTGACACGATCGGTCATAAAGCCCATCATAGCCGTGGCAGTTGATAAATGCTCGGCTAGTTCGATGGGCTGCCACGGGTCGAGCAAGGGGTTCATGATCACTTCGCCATATTGCGCAAGGCGCTGGTGAACGTCAGCGTGAATGGGGTTAGTGACTACAATTTTATCAAGCATATTTTTTATGATGGTGAGAGCCTCGGGGCTTCAAGGCTTTTCTTTCGGTACCCAAAGCAGGCGCACCAGTCAGGGTGCTCATTTCAGTGCTTTGCGTAACGCGCCGCCCAGCCCATCGACTACGATGACACACGCTAGAATCGTCAAAAGGATCGCCGAAACTTGGTCGTAACGGATCAGGCGTAGCGCCGCCATCAGCTCAAAGCCAATGCCTCCTGCACCCACAATCCCCAAGACGGCAGAGGCGCGAAAGTGATACTCCCAACGATAGATTGTGATGTCGGCGAGTTGCGGCAAAACTTGTGGCAGTACGGCGTGGACGATGACCTGAAAGCCATTACCGCCCGCGGCGCGCGCGGCTTCAAGTGGCTTGGGATCAACGTGCTCAATCGCTTCGGCGTAAAACTTACCGACCATACCCACTGAATGCAGCGCCAATGCCAAGACGCCTGGTAGCGCACCAAAACCGACGGCAGCGACAAACAGAATCCCCAAAATAATTTCTGGTACTGAGCGCATGGCGGACAGCAACACCCGCACGACCTTAGCGAGCCATACATTGGGCGTGGTATTGGGCGCAGCCAGTAATGCAAGGGGTAATGACAGGCAAACGGCCAGCGCGGTGCCGGCAATCGACATGGCCAACGTGTCCACCAATGGTTTGAGCCAGTGCCGCCACCGACTAAAGTCGGGTGGCACCATTTCTGAGGCTAATTGTGCGATCGCTGGGCCGCCTTCGATGAAGCGCGTCAGGTCAAACACGCCACAGATCCAAAGCGCAACGCAGCACACCGCGATGACTGTAATAACAAGCCTGAGTTGACGCAGTTGCGCGCTTTGTGCGTTGCTCAGCAGGGCTTCATACTGCGGCTTGTGTGAGAGTGTCGCGTCGCTTGACGGAATCGCGTTGGGCGTGAGCATTACTTCATCTTACCTATATCAAGCTTTAGGATCTTGGCTGTTTCGCGCAACACGTCGTAAGCTTTGTCGTCGGTTGCGACAAAGCCTTCAACGCGAAACGCTTTCAGTACCTCTTTGTCTTTTACGTTCAAAAAGGCATCGCGAAGAGATTGCTTGAGTGCTGGCGTCAGATTGCCCTGCATCACAATTGGGTAGTTTGGGATTGGTTCTGATAGGGCAAGCTGCACGATTTTGGCAGGGTCAATGACATTTTTACTGATCAGCGAGTCGAGGATCGGTTTGGACAACGCACCTGCAGGAACTTGCCCGGCTTGCACGGCCCGTGCCACGGCATCATGCGTGCCTAAAAAGACTGGTTTGTAATCTTTTTCGCCATCTAACTGTGCTGTTTTAAGCAGATAGGCGCGAGGCGCTAAGTGGCTCGATGTTGAGGCTTGGTCACCAAAGGCAAACGGCTTTCCTTGAATGTCAGCGAGTGTTTTGACGCCGCCAGTCGCATTGGCAATTAAGACCGAGTTGTAAGTGGGGGCGCCACGTTCAACACCAACGGCGAAGGGCTCGATTTCAGGCGCACGTGACTTAGCGAGAACGTAAGAAAAAGGTCCAAAGTACGCCACCTCGATCCGACCAAAGCGCATCGCTTCAATCATGGATGAATAATCCGTGGTGACGATGAGCTCAATTTTTTTGTTCAGCGTGCGCTCTAGATAGGCCTTGAGTGGCTGTGCGTTTTGTATGAGGGTGGTTGCGTTCTCATCGGGCAGTAGCGCAACGCGTAGCGTGGCGGGATCACGCCCCTGAGCCAGCGCCTGATTGGCCATCAGGCAAAAGAAAACAACACCGGCAGAAATAAATGAACGACGGCTCATGGTTAGGCCTCTAGTAAGGATGATTGTTGAAAAACCGTTGCGCTTGCCGCAGCGCTGACGGGGCGGGCCTCGACGCTTGTGTGATGTCGATACAAGTCTGTCACTTGATGCGCAGAAAGTTCCTGAGGCGCGCCATCAAAGACAACAGCGCCTTGCTTAAGGCCGATAATGCGGTCGGCAAATTGCCGCGCAAAGTCAACTTGATGCAAGCTCACCACAGTGGTCAAGCCATCAGATTTACAAATATCGTGTAGCGATTGCAGCAACCGAAGCGAAGTGTTGGGATCCAGGCTGGCAATAGGTTCGTCGGCTAGTAAGAGCCGCGGTTGTTGAATCAACGCTCGAGCCATCCCCACGCGCTGTTGTTGACCGCCCGATAGTTGATCAGCACGGGCTAAAGCGCGCTCAAGCAAGCCGACACGATCGATGACCGCCAAGGCTTGTTCTTTCTCTGAACGCGTCCAGGGGCAAAACATGCGCCAGCCCGAGTGGTGGCCCATTCGCCCAAGCAACACGTTGTTCAGTACGCTTAAGCGGCCAATCAAGTGATGTTGTTGAAAAATCATGCCAGTTTGACGGCGGTGGCGTTGCAGAGTCGACGGGTTGGCCAGGTCACCCAAGCCAGTTGCCTTGACGCTTCCGGCCGTTGGTTGGACTAGACCATTTAACGCCCGTAAAAGTGTTGATTTACCGGCGCCAGAGGTGCCTAACAAGACCACAAAAGATCCCTGAGCAATCTCTAAGCTCGTGCTTTTAAGCGCTTTCAGATTGTTTTTGTAAGTGACTTCTAGGGACCGGGTACAAATGACCGGGTTGGCCAACGCTGAGTCGCTGTTGTCTGACGATTTTTCTAGAGCCATGTCTTCTTTGGGTTGGATTACACTACTGTTGTATGCATGAGTGGTTTGCGACATCCGCCCGTATTATGATGAGCTGAAATGACACCTATGTGACACCCTCGCCCTTACGGTGAAGCGGTCGCTTGAATCGTTCAATGCCCTCAGGCCCCTTGGCACTAAGAGACTTCTAAACAGAGACTGATGATGAACTTGACCCCCGCACAACTCGCGCAGTTTGATAAAGACGGCTATTTATTTTTCCCGGGTTTGTTTACTCCTGAAGAAATCAAAACCTTGAACGCTGCCGTGCCAGAGCTTTACAGTCGGCGCGAGGCGTTTAACGTACGTGAAAAAGATAGCGATGCCGTTCGCACAAACTTTGCGGCACATATGTATAGCGAACCCTTTGCCAAGCTCGGGCGTCATCCACGCATGATCAAGCCTGTACAAGAGCTGCTTGGTGAAGAGCTTTACATGCATCAGTTCAAAATCAACGGCAAAATGGCGTTTGAAGGTGACGTCTGGCAATGGCATCAAGATTACGGTACGTGGTTGAATGACGACATGATGCCCACCGAGCGTGCGATGAACATTGCGATTTTTTTGGATGACGTGAACCCCTACAACGGCCCCCTGATGTTTATTCCTGGCAGCCACAAAAAGGGAGTGATTGAGGCCAAACATGATCTCACCACGACTAGCTATCCGCTTTGGACGGTCGACAACACGTTGATCCGGCAGTTGGTGGCTCGTGCAGGTGATAAAAACGGTGGCATCGTTAGTCCAACAGGCCCCGCGGGATCAATGATTCTGTTCCATAGCTGTTTGGTGCATGCGTCGGGCAGTAATTTGTCGCCCTGGAACCGCAACGCGGTCTACTTAAGTCTTTGTGCGGTTTCTAATCACATTCGCCGTCACAAGCGGCCCGAATACATTGCCCATCGCGACTTCGCACCGATTGAATGTTTGCCCGATGATTGCCTGACCAAGGTTTACTCGGTCGACTTACCTTGGGGCAAAGGGATGCCCGCCAGTGCGCTTGAAACTTCGCTCGAAGCACTTCAGGTGGCTGCATGAGTTTGTATGCAAAGTTACAACAACGTGCTGCAGACAATCGCCCAATTCGCATTGGTTTAATCGGAGCCGGAAAATTCGGCTCAATGTATCTTTCACAAATCCCGCGCACACCGGGTGTGCATTTGGTCGGGATTGCGGATTTGTCTCCGACGGCTGCGCGTACCAATCTGGCGCGCGTCGGTTGGGCGCCCGAGCGTCTGCAAGCTAAGTCACTTGACGATGCAGCTAAAAACGGCACAACTTTTATTTCGGAAGACTGGCAGTCCTTGGTGCGTCATCCGTCAGTAGATGTGGTGGTCGAATGCACGGGCTCACCGATGCATGCGGTTGACCACATCCTTGCAGCGTTCGCGTATAAAAAGCACGTGGTCAACGTCACGGTTGAAGCGGATGCGTTCTGTGGCCCGTTGCTGGGCTCACGCGCCTTGGCCGCTGGTGTTGTCTACTCGCTGGCTTTTGGTGACCAACCTGCTTTGATCTGTGATTTGGTCGACTGGGCACGTACCTGTGGCTTTCCGGTCGTGGCCGCAGGCCGTGGTCATAAATGGTTGCCACACTTTTCTGAATCGACGCCCGAGACTGTTTGGGGCTTTTATGGTTTGACCCCCGAGCAAGCCGAGCGTGGTGGTTTAAATCCAAAAATGTTCAATAGCTTTTTAGATGGCTCTAAGCCATCGATTGAAAGCACAGCCGTTTCAAATGCAACGGGCTTGGGTGTGCCCTCGAATGGGTTGCTCTATCCGCCCGCCAGTGTTGAAGATATCCCGTTTGTGACGAGGCCCATTAGCGAAGGTGGTGTGCTCGAACGCAAAGGCATGGTTGAAGTGATTTCGAGTCTTGAAAAAGATGGCCGTGTGATCCCGTACGATATTCGCATGGGGGTCTGGGTCACAGTCGAAGCCGAAACCGACTACATCAAGAATTGTTTTGAAGAGTACAACGCACACACCGACCCAACAGGGCGTTATTTCACGTTGTACAAGCGTTGGCATTTGATTGGGCTTGAGGTTGGTATGAGCGTTGCAAGCGTAGCCTTGCGTGGCGAGGCCACTGGTGTTGCCAACAGCTGGAACGCCGATGTGGTGGCCACAGCTAAGCGCGACTTAAAGCCTGGCGATATGCTCGATGGTGAAGGTGGTTATACCGTTTGGGGTAAGTTATTGCCGGCCTCGACCTCTAAGCGTATGGGCGGCTTGCCCCTCGGGATGGCCCACAGTGTCAAGGTGCTGCGCACTGTTGCAAAAGGGCAGAGCTTGTGTTGGGATGACGTACAGATGGATCCCAACACAGCCGCGTTCAAGATCAGGCGTGAAATGGAAGCGGCATACACGTTCTAATGAAAGACGTTTGCTTATTCTGCGAAGCACAAGTTAGCGATCGCGCGCGAATCGTTGAAGAAAATGATCTCGCCTACGCAACGCGTGATGCGTATCCGGTCACGCCTTTCCATACGTTGATTATTCCAAAACGTCACACGCTTGATTATTTTGGCGTCACGCCAGACGAAGCCCTTGCAATGCACGCTTTAATTCATTCGCAAAAAAAAGTGATTGATGGCCTTGATCCAACGATTGGTGGCTATAACGTTGGCATGAACTGCGGCGAAATCGCTGGGCAATCGGTCTGGCATTGCCATGTGCATTTGATCCCCCGGCGCTTGGGCGATACAGAGTTTCCTAAGGGTGGCGTGAGGCACGTGATCCCCTGGAAAGGGCGTTACATCGATCCAAGCCGCTGATCGATTGGCCAATCGATCAGCGTTGGGTTCTCATCTTCGGGTAAGAAGAATCAATCTGAATCAAGCGCACTTTGGTGCTGTGGTGCATGGCCCTGGGCGGTAACCTGAGGCTGCTTGTTCACGACTTGTGGCTCTATTAAAGCGTGATTCAATCTATCTGTATAATATTATTTATAGATATATCTATCTGTTTATAAGATATTACCTTCGATTGCTTGTCGATTCTTTAATCGTTTGTTTAGCTGTTTGCTTGGGGCTCGTAAATGGAACTCAGACAACTTCGCTATTTTTTAGCCATCGCCGAGCACGGCACGTTTTCAAAGGCGGCTGGCAAAGTGTATGTGGCGCAGTCTGCGCTTAGCCATCAGTTGGCACAGCTAGAAGACGAGCTGGGTGCGCAACTATTTGTGCGGTCGCGTCGCGGGGTAGAGTTGACTGAGGCGGGCACTGTGTTTCACACTTATGCGACTTCGATTTTGCGGCAGGTCGAAGACGCTGCTTCAAGCGTGGCTGGGCTGACCGATTCGCCCGCGGGTAAAGTCGTGTTTGGTATCCCACATAGTGCTTCGCATGCGCTGGCGTTACCTTTACTGAAAGCCGTTCGCCAAGAGCTACCCAAAGTGCAGCTTGAACTGACAGAAGAGTTGACGGGCAACTTAACGCGTCAGCTGCTGGCGGGCTCGCTGCATATGGCGATCTTATTTGATGACGGCACGCTTGACGATCTTATTGCAGAGCCCTTGGTATCTGAGAAGATGTCGCTGATCTATCGCCCCGAGTCTACAGTCGACGCACCGCGCAAGGCGAGCATTTCGTTTCGTGATGCCTTGGCCAAGCCGCTGATTTTGCCAGCGCAACCCCATGGCGTTCGACCTCTGATCGAGCAGCAGGCCGTTCAGGCAGGTTTGCTCGCCCCGAACGTGGTGGCGGATATCAGTTCAATCAGCATTTTGCGTACCTCGTTGCTTGCGGGCCTGGGGTGCACCATCTTGCCCGTGATGCCCTTAAAAGCCGAGCTCGATAGCGGGGCCTTGGTTGCCTTGCCAATACGTGCACCCCAAGTGCTGCGAGTGGTGGCACTGTGCCGCTCGCGCCACATCCCGCTCTCAACGGCTGCCGCCTCGGTCGGGGCACTCACAGCCAAGGTGGTGCGCGCACTTTGCCAGCAGGGCTTGTGGGTGGATGGTCGCTACATAGAAAGTGAGATTGACGAAAGGTAATAGACGACTATCTCACACGCTAGTGTAGACAGCGCCCCAGACAGCGATACATTTTTCTAAAAATTTCATTATTTTTCCCGAATCCAAGTCAATGACATCGGTATGATGTGACTAGTTTGAAACTTATCTGATCCGAGAAACCCCAATGCTGGCTTTAAAACCTTCATTTTTTAATACGTTTGAAGTGAACCAACAGGCGGTGGTGCAAGAACTGTCTCAAGGATTACTCAGCGCGCAGGCCGCTTGCTCACCAAAGTATTTTTATAACGCGCTGGGTTCCTCGCTTTTTGAGGCAATCACCTGTCTGCCCGAATACTATCCAACCCGCAGCGAAGCAACGATTTTTGCAAATCAGGCGCAGGCGATTCATGCGCTGCTTCCCAGGGAGGCCATGTGGGTAGATCTCGGTGCGGGCAGTTGCCAAAAAGCCGCTAGTTTGTTTGCACAC